>JBAYVO010000118.1:0-6831 GCA_041674545.1 Candidatus Nanopelagicales bacterium
AAGCATTGGGTCGATGGTGGGACGACGTCGTTGGATAACGCGGCGTTGTTGTGTTCGGCGCATCACCACGCGGTCCACGCCGACAAGCACCACGTATCGATCGGCGCTGACGGGCGAGCCCGCGTGGACCTCAACCCCGCCAGCCAAACCTGATCACCGCGCCCCGCGTCATGGCACACCCCTGCCCAGGCAGGGGCCACACCCACGCCCAATGCCGGTTCGAATCGTGATCTTCCGTGTCAAGGACGGATGGCGCCCCCTGAATTGAAGGCTTCTCGGGTTGCTAGCGGGTAAGCCACTCGCTTCCGATTTCTTGTTCCTTCTTCACAGCCCGGTCGAATTGTTCGGCGGCGACGCCCTCGAGTTTTCCTCCGACGAAGGGGACGGATGCCTTCACGTCTGCCTCGACTCGAAGAACTGTGCCGGAGCCCTCTGCAGTGATTGTCATGGTGCCATCGATAACCATTGGGGCTTGCCCGAAGTCGACGTGGAACTTTGCCGAATAGTTGCCGCTGGGATCTGCCGGTCCCCAGTTGTCGGTCTGCGTGGTCGAGATCTGTTCGCCGACGAACTTCTTGGCGAACGAGGGGATCTCGGCCGGCAAGTCGCGGCTGACGACAATCACACAACCATCGGCTCCGTTGTCGGTCACGGCCGCTTCGACGTTTTCGCCACCGGTCCGCTCGTTCTTGTCCTGGACGTATGCCTGGTCGCTCACCATCGCGTAAACGCGGGCAGGGTCTGCATCAAAGTGCAACTCACCAGAGATCTTCTTGGACATACCGAACTCCGTTCATCGGGCTAACGATTCGCCCCACAGCATGCCGGATCGCTAGCCCATCTGGCTTGGTGGAGCGCGTCAAGGGTGAACAGGGTGAATTGAAAAGGCGCTCCACGGCGTCGTGATGTGGATCGGACTAGCCTGGCGATGTGGATGGTCCAGAGATTGCTGATCCTGTCGTTGCCAAGCTGATCGCGGATGCGTTCGTCGACCCTGCGGTTGTGCCCCTGCTCGATGCGACACCCGACCTGGCGGTCAGCGTCGCCCACTTCTACGCCAACGGCGCCGCAGACGATCTTGCAGGACGTGAAGCCACGGACCTCGTGGGCGCCGTGTTGAGTATGCGGGCACTAGCGGCAGACCGAGATCTCGGTGTTCCCGCAGTGCACATCTTCACCCCCACGGTCGCTGACGATGGGTGGGGCTGCGAGCACACAGTGGTTCAGATCGTGACCGAGGACAGGCCGTTCATTGTCGACTCGGTTTCGGCCGCGCTGAATGGTGCAGACCGCACGATCAGCATGGTGCTGCATCCGATCATCACCCGCGAGACCGGTCCGCAGTCTTGGGTACACATCGAGATAGATCGTGAGTCCCAACCCGAGGTGATCGAAGGCCTCGAGAAGTCGTTGCGTGCTGTGCTCGACGATGGACACGCGGCAGTCCAAGACTGGCCAGCTATGCGTGACCGGGCAGCGCTCCTGAGTGCGCAACTGTTGGAGGCGCCTCCGGTTGGCCTCGATCCCGACGATGTGGCCGAAGGATCCGAACTGCTTGCCTGGCTCGCGAACGACCATTTCACGTTCCTCGGGTACCGCGAGTACGACCTTCTGGTTGATGAGGACGGATCGGATGTTCTGGTATCGCGACCGGAGACCGGGCTCGGAATCCTCCGCAGCGAAACCCCAACTCGCAAGTCCTTCTCGCATCTTCCTGACCAGGTTCGTGCAAAGGCACGCGAGCCGCGCCTGTTGGTTGTCACCAAAGCGAATCGTCGGTCCACGGTGCACCGACCTGCGTACCTCGACTACGTCGGTGTGAAGCGCTTCGATGCAGAGGGCAATGTGGTTGGCGAGATGCGGTTCCTAGGGCTCCTCGCGGCCGCTACCTACGCAGACTCGGCGACCGCGGTCCCCGTGATCCGCCAGACCATCGCTAGGGCAAAACAACTGAGCAACTTTCCAGCAAGCTCGCATTCGGCGCGCGACCTTTTGAACTTCTGCGAGACGTTCCCCCGCGACGAGCTATTCCAGGTGTCGCCGCAACAGCTCATCGATCTTGCTCGCCAGGTCTTGGCGATTGGTGAACGGCGCCAGACCCGAACCTTCACCAGAGAAGACGACTACGGCCGATTCATCTCGGTCTTGGTGTATCTGCCGCGCGACCGATACACGACTCATGTTCGCCAAGAAATTATGAAGATCCTCGGTGATACCTACGGATCGCAGCAGATTGACTACGTCGCTCGCGTCTCAGAATCGATCCTCGCACGCCTGCACTTTGTGGTGCGAATGCCACCTTCTGGAGTGATCCCTGAAGTCGACCGCACCGAACTGCGTGCACGAATCACCGCTGCGACCAGGACCTGGGACGACGACTTCTTGCAGGCACTGATCCATAGCTTCGGGGAAGAGCGGGGCAATGACCTCTTCCGTGAATACGGCTCGGCATTGCCCCAGGCGTACAAGGAAGATGTACCCGCACGTGCAGCCGTTGCCGACATCGACCGTCTTTCGGAGTTGGCTGTTCCAGGAGCCAGCGCGGTCAAACTCCACGAGAACTTAGGTGCGCCAAAAGGTGTGCATCGATTCACGTTGTGTCGCCGCGAGAAGTCGGTTGTCCTCTTTGAGTTGCTGCCAATCTTTGCCAGCCTCGGCGCGGATGTGCTCGAAGAGCGGCCATACGCGATCGGCGACGAAGGATCGCCGACTGCCTGGGTGTACGACGTTGCGCTGAGGCTTCCAGTCGCGCAGTCTGGCGCCACTCACGACGACGCCGCGCAGCGGTTCTGTGAGGCCTTCTTGGCGGCTTGGCGTGGCCAAACGGAAGTCGACGGACTCAACGCATTGGTGAGCACGACGGCGTTGACGTGGCGAGAGGTCGCCTGGATTCGCGCTTGGTTGCAGTATGCCGGGCAGCTCGGCTCGCCCTACTCCTACCAATACAGCGAGCGGATGATCCTGGCGAATGGGTCGATCACCGAACTCCTCGTGCGACTCTTCGAGGCTCGACTAGACCCACAGCTTGACCGGGCCGACCGGGAGATTGCCGCAGCTTCCCTCGATGCCGCGATTAGTGCCGCAATTGATGAAGTCGAGAGCCTCGATGCGGATCGCATCCTTCGCCAACTCCTTGCGATTGTGCTAGCGACGTTGAGAACGAACGCGTTCCAAACGCAGTCCGACGGTTCCCCGCGGCCTGCTCTTGCCCTGAAGTTGGCGCCGAGTGAAATCCCCGGGGTGCCGGCCCCAATCCCTGCATATGAGATCTGGGTGAGTTCGCCACGCGTCTCCGGCGTGCACTTGAGGTTCGGTGCGGTTGCCCGCGGTGGCCTGCGCTGGAGCGACCGACCCGAAGACATGCGCACGGAGATTCTCGGTTTAGTAAAGGCACAGATGGTCAAGAATGCCGTGATCATTCCGGTCGGCGCAAAGGGCGGCTTCATCGTCAAAGCGCCCCGCGACCCGAGGGACCGCGCGATCTGGCTCGAAGATGGCATCGCTTGCTACCGAGAGTTCATCACCGCACTGCTTCAACTCACTGACAACCGGGTGGCGGGAGCGATCGTGCCGCCTCAGAACACAGTGCGCCTCGATGGCGACGACCCCTACCTTGTGGTTGCAGCAGACAAGGGGACAGCAGCGTTCTCTGACATTGCCAACGAAATCGCCGTCGAGCACGGCTTCTGGCTTGGAGACGCGTTCGCTTCCGGTGGATCGAATGGGTACGACCACAAGGCGATGGGAATCACCGCCCGCGGCGCGTGGGAGTCAGTTAAGCGTCACTTCCGTGAAGACGACATTGACGTCGCCACTGACCCGGTGACCGTGGTTGGTGTCGGTGACATGAGCGGCGATGTGTTCGGCAATGGCATGTTGCTCAGCGAGTCAATCCGCCTGGTTGCCGCATTCGATCACCGGCACGTGTTCTTGGATCCTGACCCCGACCCGGCGACGTCGTTTGCCGAACGTGTCCGGTTGTCAGAACTCGAGCGATCCTCGTGGGCCGACTACGACCCTTCATTGATCAGTCCCGGTGGCGGTGTCTACCCGCGGACTTTGAAGACCATCCCGATCAGCGAACAGGTCCGCGTTCGACTCGGGCTTCCCCCAAACGTCACTGCGCTGACGCCAAGTGAAGTCGTGCAGGCAACGCTGCTCGCACCCGTCGACCTGCTGTGGAACGGTGGCATCGGAACGTACGTGAAGGCCGAGTCGGAATCGAACGCTGAAGTTGGCGACAAGGCGAACGACGCGGTGCGTGTCAACGGTCGTGAACTGCGTTGTCGAGTCGTCGGGGAAGGCGGCAACTTGGGGCTGACCCAGGCCGGCCGGATCGAGGCCGCCCGCAACGGCGTCCAACTGAATACCGACGCGATCGACAACTCGGCGGGTGTGGATTGTTCGGACCACGAAGTCAACATCAAGATTCTGCTCGACATGGTTGTTGCTGATTCGGACCTCACCGTCAAACAGCGCAACGAACTGCTAGAAGCGATGACCGACGACGTTGCCAAGCATGTGCTCGCCGACAACTATGCGCAGAATCAGGTACTCGGGTACGCGCGAGCACAGTCCGCAGATCTGCTGCCGGTGCATCAGCGACTCATCCACGCGCTTGAAGCTCGCGGACTCCTAGACCGCAGTCTTGAGGTGTTGCCCAGCGATGCCGCGATTGAGGAGAGGATCGATTCTGCTTCGGGCCTCACGTCACCGGAACTCTGTGTCCTGTTGTCGTACGTCAAGATTGCGTTGACGACGGACCTGAGCACGTCGGGGTTGGCGTCGGAGGAGTGGTTTGACTCCGTCATTCACGACTACTTCCCACGGGCTCTCGTTGAGGAGTACGGCGACTGGATTGGTCGCCACCCGCTGCGGTCACAGATCATTTCCACGCTGGTCGCCAACGACATGGTCGACTGCGGCGGAATTTCGTTTGTTCATCGAGCAATTGAGGAGACGGGGGCTTCCCCGGTTGAGGTTGCGCGCGCGTACACCGTTGCCCGCGAGGTCTTTGGTCTGCGTTCGATCTGGCGGCAGATCTCGGAATTGGATGGCAAGATTTCGACCGCGGCGCAGTCCGCGCTGCATCTGGAGGTTCGGCGCCTATTGGACCGAGCAACTCGATGGGTGCTTGCACTTCGTGGCGGAACAGTTGATGTGGCCGGGGAAGTCGCCCGATTCGGTGCGACAGTCGAACACCTTGCGGCAGGGTCCGACCGTCTACTTGTGGGCTCCGCGCGCGGCCGATTTGTTGAGAAGTCTGAGTACTTCATGTCGCTCGGTGCACCGAAAGCGCTCGCACAGGATGCCGCGGTGGCGCTTGATCGTTTCAGCCTGCTCGACATCGACGATATTGCTCGCCGCAACAAGAAGGAGCCCGAGGTTGTGGCCGAGTTGTACTTTGCGGTCTCCGAGCACTACGGCATTGACGCCTTGCTCAACCATATTTCGGCCTTGGAACGTAGCGACCGATGGGCGAACCTTGCCCGCGCAGCGCTGCGATCTGACCTCTACTCGGTGCTCGCGGGCCTGACGAGCAAAGTGCTGCGCTCAACTTCGTCCGAGGATGTCGCAGAGAGTCGGATCGCCGATTGGGAAGAACGCAATTGGGAAGGTCAACAACGCGCGCGGGCAACGCTGGCCGAGATCGACGAGGCGGGGCACTACGACCTTGCGACCCTGTCGGTGGCGTTGCGGGTGCTGCGGACTCTGGTGCAACAAGGCTCTGCGGCGAACTCGCCCGAGTCCACCATGTGAGACCACGTTTCGTGATTGTCGTGCACTAATCGCGTGATCTTGACTGCGACGGCAATATCGACAAATCGGGCATTCCAAGAGTTCGATCAACGCATTGTGGTTGATCACGTACGGCCAGTAGATCTTCGTGCCCATCGGCGACCTCCGAGCTGGTCAATCACTGATGCCAAACCTGGTCGTGTTGGTTGACCCATTTGCGAGCTGTTGTCTACCTTCCACCTCGCAAGATCAACGATCTTCATCCGTCGAGGATTCGTTGGTTGAGCATCGCGGGTTGGCGCATCGGATGCGCCAGGGGGGCCCGCAATTTTTGGGGGAGAAGTGGAAGCAGTCGAGCATGTCTCATCGCTTGCGCGCACACTGTTGCGCGAGCGAGCTGTTGATCCACTTACCGAGGTTGATGCCGTCCGCACGCTGGTCGATCAGGTCGTTGATGACTTCCTGATCGCCTGTGCGGACGGCACGGCCGGAGTAAGTGGTGCACCGCCAGCACGCGACGGACTTGTGGCATCGGTTACTGACGCAGTTGCGGGCTTCGGGCCGTTGCAGCGATACCTTGATGACCCTAGTGTCGAGGAGATTTGGATCAACGATCCGAGTCGGGTGTTCGTCGCCCGCAACGGTCGCAGTGAACTCACCCCAACGGTGTTGTCAGAGTCCGACGTTCACGACCTTGTTGAACGGATGCTGAGCACGTCTGGTCGCCGCTTGGATTTGAGTTCGCCATTTGTCGACGCTGCGCTGCCCGACGGGAGTCGGCTACACGTTGCGATTCCCGACATCACCCGACGCCACTGGGCTGTGAATTTGCGGAAGCACGTAGTGGCAGCGCGCGAGCTCAGCGATTTGGTTCGCCTTGGGTCGATGCCTACCCAGCTCGCGACGTTCCTCTCGGCGTCGGTGGTCGCAGGCCTGAACATCCTCGTCGCCGGTGGAACACAGGCTGGGAAGACGACCTTTCTCAACTCGCTACTTGGTGCTGTGCCTGCGCGTGAACGAGTGATCACGTGTGAGGAAACCTTCGAACTCCAGCTTGCCGACCACCCTGATTGGGTTGCGATGCAGACCAGG
>JBAYVO010000119.1:0-6811 GCA_041674545.1 Candidatus Nanopelagicales bacterium
CGCAATGTGGATTGCAAAGTCGGCGAGCCCGCTGCCGTACTCAGCAGTCCCATCAAGGGGATCAACGATCCACACACGGTCTGCCTCGTCGCGCGCTGACTGGTCGACGCCTTCTTCGCTCAACACGGCATCACCCGGACGCGCGACCTGCAACTCGCCAGCGATGTACTCGTGAGATGCCCGGTCGGCGGAGTCTTTCAACTCCTTGCGGCGAGCCTTGTCTCCCGGTTCGATCGGGCCGAACTCAGACCGAAGCTGCAACACCAGCATCCCCGCAGCTTGGGCAACGCGGGTCGCTAGTTCAGTGTCGGATTCGTGCTGCTCAAGTTCCACAGAAGTCGACGCTACCCGCTGTGGTAATGGTTCTGCGCGGCCGCTATGCCGTCTGTGATGACCGCCTCAACCGCATCGGCAGCAGTCGCGATGACATTCGGTAGATCTCGCCGATTGACAGCGTTGAAGCCACGCAGCACATAGTCGGCTGGATCTTGGCGACCTGGGGGCCGGTCTATCCCGACTCGTACTCGGGTGAAGTCACCCGACCCTAGGGACTTCTTAATGGACTTCACGCCGTTGTGGCCGCCATCGCCACCGCCGACCTTGATCCTGATCGAACCAAACGGAATGTCGAGTTCATCTTGAACCACAATGATTCGATCGACCGTGACCTTTGCGTAATCGGCCGCAGCCTTCACCGGCCCGCCAGACTCGTTCATGTACGTCCGTGACTTGAGTAGTTCAAGTCGCTCCGCACCGAGTCGACCATCGGCTACATCAGCGTGAGCGCGTCGATGTTTCGCAAACGCTGCGCTCATCCGCGCCGCCAACTCGTCAACGACGAGGTAGCCAATGTTGTGACGAGTTGCGGCGTATTCCTTGCCGGGGTTACCTAGCCCGACGATGAGCCAGGTAGACAACGCCTAACTATCCCTCGTCGCTGGACTGGCCAGCAGCGCCTGCCTCGGCAGCACCTTCGGCGGCTTCAGCGGCATCCTCAGCATCTTGGGCTTCTTCAACAGCTGCGGCCTGTGCGGCTGCGGCGGCCTGCGCTGCCATCGCTTCGCGGACGCTCTCGACTGCCTGGGTGATGGCGTCATCGGCCTCGACACCTTCATCGAGCAATTCGCGCACGGCCATAACGAGCGTGACCTGATCGAGCTCTTCGTCGATCGCGACCTGTTCGGCCTTGGCAACTGCTGCACCAACAACGAGGCGTTCGCGCACTTCCTGAGCCGACAACACAATCAGATCAACGTGCTCAAGGGTTCCACGAACCGGATCTTTCTGCACCTGGCGTGGGGCAACGTTGAGGGCGTCTCCGCCAACGTTGACTTCGAGGATGACCTGCGAAGTCTTCAGCGCCATCATCAGATCGTGGCCTGGAAGCGAAACGTGCTGAACGTCGGTGCCACTGCCGTAAACGACCGCGGGAACGCGGCCATCGCGGCGGATCTGGCGGGCAGCGCCCTTGCCGAAGTCGGTACGCGGGGCAGCATCAATTTGGATCTTTGACATGTGAGTTTCTTTCTTTTCGTCGATAACGGCGTCGCAAACCGCTCAGTTTGAGCGTGCGCACCCTCGCCTAATGGAAGCACTAGCCTAACCGGTCCCTAGTGCCCGTCGCCGAGCGCCTAGGGCAATGTGACTAGCCGTGTGCCGAGCCGAACAGGCTCGTGACCGATCCGTCCGTGAATACCTCGTGGACAGCCTTTGCGATCAGTGGTGCGATCGGGAGAATCGTCAACTTGTCGATTTGGCGCTCGCTCGGGATCGGCAGCGTGTCCGTCACGACCACTTCGGAGATGCGTGAGTTCTTGATGCGCTCCGTTGCTGGGTCACTCAAAACGCCGTGCGTCGCAGCGACGATGACCTCTGCTGCGCCCTGATCGAAGAGGGTGTCAGCGGCTTTGGTGATCGTTCCGCCGGTATCAATCATGTCGTCGACGAGAACACAGACTCGACCACGGACGTCGCCGACGACCTCGAACACCTTCACCTCGTTGGCGATATCGGGATCGCGGCGTTTGTGAATGATCGCCAGTGGTGCGTTGAGGACATCCGTCCAACGTTCCGCAACACGAACGCGACCAGCGTCTGGCGAGACCACCGCGATGCGTTCGTTGTCGACACGGCCCGCGATGTACTCGGCGAGGATCGGCAGCGCGAACAGGTGGTCGACGGGGCCGTCAAAGAAGCCCTGAATCTGCGACGTGTGTAGATCTACCGCCATCAAGCGGTCAGCGCCAGCTGTCTTGAACAGATCGGCCATGAGTCGCGCAGTGATGGGTTCGCGCCCACGGTGCTTCTTATCTTGCCGGGCATAGCCGTAGAACGGCGTGACCACTGTGATGCGTTCGGCCGACGCACGCTTGAGTGCATCGACCATGATGAGCTGTTCCATGATCGCGGTGTTGATGTTGTCGCAATGGCTCTGAATCACATACGCATCACAGCCACGCACACTCTCGTGAAAGCGGACAAAGATCTCGCCATTGGCAAAGTCGTACGCGCTCATTGGCGTGAGTTCGGTACCAAGTTGCGCTGCGACTTGGTGCGCGAGTTCGGTGTTGCCACGGCCCCCAAAGACCATCAGGCGGCTCTGCGGCGTCCGAATAACAGCATTCACGATTTCTGGTGTCTCCCTTTGCATTGCACTTCGCTTGCCCTGCACTTCGCCTTGCACTGCACTTCGTTGGCACTGCACTTCGCCTTGCTTGATCTTGCTACCCGTGTTGCGCCTCCAGCGCAGTGTTCACACGGTCTTCGTCCTAGCTGCCCTGGATCGTGCTCTCGTCAAAATCCTGGGCGGCCTTCGCCGAGTCGGTGCCAGGGCGCTTGCGCGCTACCCACCCATCCATGTTCACCTGGCGACCACGGCCGATTCCGATCGCACCAGCAGGAACGTCATCAGTGATGACAGAACCTGCAGCGGTGTACGAGCCATCCCCAATTCTGACTGGCGCGACCAGGATCGAATCACTACCCACTCGAACGTGGTCACCGACCACAGTCGCGTGCTTATTCTCCCCGTCGTAGTTTGCGAAGATGGTGGCGGCTCCGATATTTGTGCCTTCACCGATCTGCGCGTCACCCACGTACGACAGATGCGGGACCTTGCTGCGCGCTCCGATGGTGGACTTCTTCACCTCGACGAATGCGCCGATTCGCCCACCCGCTCCGAGCGACGTCGCGGGCCGCAAGTAGCTAAATGGCCCGACGGACGCACCAGTGCCGACGTGCGCGCTGAGGCATTGACTGCGCAGCACCTCGGCCTGCGCCTCAACGATCGTGTCGACCAGCGACGTGTCCGGCCCAATCACTGCACCGTTGCCCACCACGCTCGTGGCATCGATCGAGGTGTTGCGCTCGATGACGGCGTCCGGGGCGATCTCGGCGCCGGGTTCGATCCACGTGGTCGCTGGGTCCACGATCGTCACTCCGGCCATCATGTGCAGGAGATTGATCCGATCTCGCAGGAGCGCGGCTGCGGCCGCGAGTTGGGCCCGATTGTTGATGCCGTGAACTTCGTCTGGATCCGGCGCCTTGTGCGCGGTCACGGTGCGGCCATCGCCACGCGCGATCGCGAGGACATCGGTGAGGTACTCCTCACCTTGCGAGTTGTCGGTGGTCAGGCGAGCAAGTGCATCAACGAGTGTTGCTGGATCGAACGCGAACATTCCCGAATTGATCTCGTGCACGAGGGCTTGTTCTACGGTCGCATCTTTCTGCTCAACGATCGCCATCACATTGCCGTCGCCGTCTCGGACAATTCGGCCGTAGCCGAACGGATTCTCAAGGTCCGCAGACAGGACCGTGACCGCTGCATGCGCACGTTCGTGAGTGACGACGAGGTCTGCAAGGGTTTGGCCAGTCAGCAGCGGAGTGTCGCCAGCGAGGACAACGATCGGCTCCGCCGGAAGTTCAATGCCATCTTCAGCAAGTCCGGCGAGTGCACACCGAACGGCGTGGCCGGTCCCGTTCTGTTCGTCTTGCACTGCAGTGTGGACGCCTGGGAATTGGTCAGCGAGGTAGGCCGTGACTTGTTCACGCTGGTGCCCGACGACTACCACCACCTGCTTTGGTTCAGTCTCGAGCACGGCCGCGAGTACGTGTCCGAGGATCGGGCGCCCAAGGATCGGGTGTAAGACCTTCGCGAGGCCCGACTTCATGCGGGTGCCTTCGCCAGCAGCTAAAACAACCACCAAACCGGGCCGAACATCGGATGTCACGGGCTCTGCGCTCACCCGGTGAGGATAGCGGCGAATCACTGCCGCTTATCAGGGTTTACCTGACTCCGTGAGTGATTTACATCGAACGTCGCTCCCCGTCGAGGACTCGAACCTCGAATTACGGCTCCAAAGGCCGCTGTGTTGCCAATTACACCAACGGGGAAAGCGCCGCCATCCTAAAGGTTCGCTTCCGAGGCGGCACCTACTGCGGTCCGGGTTACTGGATGTAGGGCCGCGTGGACGGCAATTACGGCTTGGCACACTATTGCTTTGTGACCACCACACCAGAAGAGCCCACGCCGGATCGTTCGGAGCCCATTGCGCGTCGTCCGCGGGTCCGAATGTCGGGTTCACAGCGCCGCGAACAGCTCGTGAACGTAGGACGGAAGCTGTTCGCCGCGAAGGGTTTCGAGGCAGTCAGCGTCGAGGAAATCGCCGCTAAAGCTGAAGTCTCCAAGCCTGTGGTGTACGAACATTTCGGCGGCAAAGAGGGCCTCTACGCAGTCATTGTTGACCGCGAGGTCACGGTCCTCATCGAGACGATCATGGACTCTCTGAGTGCTCCGAGTGACCCGCGAAGGATGCTCGAGTCAGCTGCGTTGGCGATGCTCACATACATCGAGGACTCGACCGATGGGTTCCGGATCCTGGTCCGCGATTCACCACCCGGCACCGTGCCCGGCAGCTTCGCAAGCACGATCCAAGACATCGCCGAGAAGGTCGAGGGTCAGCTCGCGAAGGAGTTTGGCGCCCGTGGGTACTCCAAGAAGCTCGCGCCGATGTATGCGCAGATGTTGGTGGGCATGGTGAGCTTGACCGGGCAGTGGTGGGTTGATGTGCGCAAGCCGAAGAAGGAGGAGGTCGCCGCTCACTTGGTGAACCTCTGCTGGAACGGCTTGTCACGCCTGGACCCCAAACCGACCTCGATCAAGGACTAGTCAGGGATCGCGCGTGCCATGAGTGCCCACCAGCTTTCTGAGCTCGTCGACCCAGGGTGGGCAGATGCGCTCGCACCAGTCGCATCGAACCTCGCCACGATGGGCGACTTCCTGCGCAGCGAGCTAGCTGCCGACCGCGGCTACGTGCCTGCTGGGCCGGATGTACTCGCCGCTTTCAGTCGGCCCTTCAACGACGTGCGAGTGCTCATCGTTGGGCAAGACCCGTACCCCACCCCCGGTCACGCAATGGGGCTGTCGTTCTCCGTTCGGCCGGACGTCTCGCCGATACCTCGCAGCTTGGCCAACATCTACCGCGAACTCGTTGGCGACGTACTCGTACCTCGACCGACGAGTGGCGACCTGCGCCCCTGGGCTGAGCAAGGTGTCCTCTTACTCAACCGAGTGCTGACCTGTGAACCGGGATTCCCCGGATCCCATCGAGGCAAGGGCTGGGAGCAAATCACCGCACAAGCGATCCGATCGCTCGCCGATCGGGGCAAGCCGTTGGTCGCAATCCTCTGGGGCCGCGATGCCGCAACTGCACGTGAGCTACTCGGCGAGACCCCAATCATCGCCTCGGCACATCCGAGTCCGCTATCGGCCAGCCGCGGCTTCTTTGGATCCCGCCCATTCAGCCGCGCGAACGAGCTCCTCAAGGCACAGGGTGCAGCGCCAATTGACTGGGCGTTGCCGTAGATCGACGGCAGTAGGTCGCTCGTTCCAGTTCGCTCGTCGCAGGTCGACGGTGGCAATTCGCTCGTCGCAGGTCGCAGGTCGTTCGCGCACATGCGGACACGCCCCGCCGGACGTGGGCAGGGGTGTGCGGTGTTGCGGGACTAGACGACTCTTCGGCGGTTGAGGGCTACCTTGGCTCTACCGTCGGAATCGATGTAGACGGTGTGCCCATTCGCATGGACTTCGTGATGGTGTTTCGAACACAGCAGCGCTGCATTTTCTAGGCTGGTTCGCCCGCCTTGAGCCCAGTGCTTAATGTGATGCGCCTCGGACCATGCCGCCGGTTTTGAACAGCCCGTGAATACGCAACCCTTATCGCGAACCTCCAACATTCGCCGCAGATGCGCCGGAAACGTTCGCTCGTCCCGGCCAACATCAATCGGCAAGCCGTTCGGGTCAATCACGATCCGGTGAATATCGCAGTCGCAGGTAAGCCGCTGCGCGGTGTGTGGGGAGACAGGGCCTGCCCCTGGGCCGTTCGACACTCCCATAGTTGCAACGCCATCATCAAACAACAGGTCTAGGCGTTGCCCGTCAGCCTGCGCCGCCTCCGCACGTCGCAATAGATCTTGTGGATCCGCCGATGCGTCGCAGTCGCGCTCCAACTGCGACAAAGTCACGAGCAAGGTCACCGCGGCGCGGGACTTCCCAGTCTCCGGGAGGTTCTCGGCGGAGAGCATTGGGTCAATGATCTGATTGATGAACGCATCTGCACGCTGCTGACTAGCGATTCCCGCCCCCATGGGGACCGTGTTCCCATCACGGTCCGGGGACCCATTCTGCCGATGGCGCTCCAAAATGCCGTTGAACACCGCCAACACCTTCGCGCCATCGACCTTGTCAAAGAACCCCTCGATGAACACTCCGTCCCCCAACTCGCTGGCGGTCAAGGTGCGGCGTCGGTATGCG
>JBAYVO010000120.1:0-6797 GCA_041674545.1 Candidatus Nanopelagicales bacterium
GGAGGCCATAGACGTCACGTTGCTGGTGTCCCACGAGTTCAAGTCTTGATCAAACGCGGTTGCGCCCGAGAACATCGCAGCCATCGACGTCACGTTGCCGGTGTCCCACGAGCCGATCGGCTGGTTGAACGACGTCGCGTTCAGGAACATGTTCGACGTGTTTATGAACGATGCCGTCTTGGCACCCCAACCATCGAGGGGTGAGTTCATCGCGGACGCACCGTTGAACATTGTCGCGGTGATGAGGACCTTGCTGACGTCCCACGCGCTCAGGTCTTGATTGAATGCCCGTGCATTCTGGAAGAGCTGCTGCATGGTGATGACGTTGCCTGTGTTCCACCCAGAGATGTTCGCGTTGAACACAGTGCTGCCATTGAACATCCCCTGGAGGGTGGTCGCACTCGCGGTGTTCCACGCAGAAATGTTGGCGTTGAACGCTGCCGCGCTGGAGAACATGTAGCTGAAGTCGGTGCCCGAGCCGGTATTCCACGTCGAGACATCGCCATTGAATACGGTGGCACCGTTGAACATCCGGTTGAAGTCAGTAACGCTCGCCGTGTTCCAGGTTGCCAGCGACTGATTGAACGCCACCGCGCTCTGGAACATCCCACCCATATCGGTGACGGCCGCGGTGTTCCAGGAACTCATCGGCTGGTTGTACGCCGACGCGTTGGTGAACATTTGCGACATGTTCGTGACGCTCGATGTGTCCCAGGCATTCAGCGACTGGTTATACAACGACGCGTTGTAGAACATCTGCGACATGTTCGTGATGTTCGAGGTGTCCCAGCTCGCAAGGCTGCTGTTCAGCTTCTGCGCGCCATAGAACGCACCCTTGAGGCTCGTCGTCGCCGTCAAGTCTGGTGAGGTGGTCGCACTGATCTCGAGGTTCTGCGCCCAGCAAAAGTAGTTGGACTGTTTCGTGGGAGTGTCGAGGCGGACAGATCCCCAGTTCGTCACGTCGGTCAACTTGTTCCGGTCCGTGTTTTGGTCCTGGCCCCACACATTGCATGCGTTCGCACCAAAGTTGAAACCGCGCAAGGTGCCGGTAATCGTGACTGTCTTCACTCCGGACGATGCGTAGGTGTGGGTCGCATCGGGATCGTTCGCCGATGTGACAGTTCCACCAGTTCCATCGCCCCACGAGACGTTGAAGTTGTATGTCCCGTCGCTCACTAGCGGCAGGCGAATCTGGGAGGCATTGGAGGAGCCGTTCGTAACCTTCGTGGTGTCCCAGACCGTTGAGAAGGGCTGACCAGGGGTGATCGCGTTGGAGGCTGGCGACGGTCCCGACGTGCCGTCCGCGTTGGTCGCAGTCGCCGTGAAGGTGTACGACGTTCCGTTCGTCAAACCTGTGATGACACATGACGTCGCTGGGACCGTCACCTGGCAGGTCCCGGGACCTGGACTCGCTGTCACGTCATACGTCACCGGCACGCCCCCGGTTCCGGGGGAAACGTAGATCCGGGCGCTCTCATTCAACGCCTCAGCAAATGGTTTCGCTGGGGCCGATGGTGCCGTCTGGTCTGGAACTACGGTGTTGGAAGCGGGCGACGCCTCCGACGGACCGACAGCGTTGGTAGCCGTGACTTTGAACGTGTACGCGGTGAGGTTCGTTAGGCCCGTCACGTCACACGTGAGCGCGGGAGCATCGACGGTGCAGGTGAAGTTCCCAGGGGTTGACGTCACTGTGTACGAGGTGATGGCGCTGTTGTTCGCGGCCGGTTCAACCCATGTCACTGTTGCCATCTCTGCACCAGCTGCGGCGGTGGGCGCACTCGGCCTTGCGGGGACGCCTGCGGCACCTGCGTCGTTGATGGTCCACTCGAACGTGTCAGTCAGCACTGCCCGAGCAGTGCCAGCCGTCGTCGGGTTGTAAAAGCTGTTTCCGGCATCGAAGTCCAACGCAGGCTGCACGACCAACTGTGACCAGCCCTGCAACAACGCGCTGTAGTTGTCGAGGCTCAGGCCGACTTGCTCACCACCAGCGAACATGCTGGTGAGGTCCTCCACCGAGCTGACGTCCCAGGCACCGAGGTTGCGGTCAAATGCCTCCGCACCCTCAAACATCGAGCGCATCGTCGCAACGTTGCCGACGTTCCACGATGAGATGTCTGAATCGAAGGCCGTTGCGCCTTGGAACATCGAACGCATACTGGTTACCCGGCCAACGTCCCAGCCGGAGATGTCCGCCACGAATCCTGTTGCACCTTGGAACATCGAACGCATGTCGCGAACCTGTGAGACATCCCAGGCCTTGAGTCCACCGGTCTCGACTGGATTCTCGACACCGACAAGGGGGGCCTTCGTCAGTGAAGTCGCATTTCGGAACGCGTTCTGCATGTTCGTGGTTGCGCTCAGATCAGGGGCATCAACCGCAGTGATGTTAAGGCTCGCGGCGCCGTAGAAGTAGCCGCCGTCGTTTCCGAGTAGCAGCGGCCCCCACTCCGTCACATCGGTCAGTTTGAGGCGGTCGCCAGCGTTAGCGAATCCGAAGCCCTCGATGGTGCCGGTGATGCTGATGGTCTGCGGACCAGGAGTGATGAAGGTGTGTGTTGCTGCCGCGTCGTCCCACGAATTGATCTGGTCTGGTGTGGTTCCGTCGCCCCAATCGACGGTGAAGTCGTACACGCCGTTGCTCGTCAGCGGGAGCTTGATCTGATCTTCGTCTGAAGAACCCTCGGACGTCAACGTGGTGTCCCAGACAGAGGTGAAAACTGGGGTCTCATCTGCGTGCACGGGCGCAGCCGTACCAACGGCGAGTACACCCATACACAGCGCAATCATCCCCGCGATGAATCGCCGGATGACGGCCGTCTTAGATCCCTGACGCTTCATCATCAGCCCTTCACCTTGAAGCTCTTACTCGCAGAAGGAACACTCGCCCCAAGCGCGTTGTAGACCGCGACGGTGCAGACGTACTTTTTCTTGTTCTTGAGTTTCTTGACGGTCAGCGCCGACAGTGAACTTCCCGACGCCTTGACCACGGCCTTGGCGCCCTTCTGCTTGCATGCGGCCTTCGAGCCGAGCAACGGTGCACCACCGTCACCACCGGGAGTGAACGAGATCTTCGCCGAGCTCTTGTTGTTCTTCTTCTGCTTGACCGTGATCTTGGTGATCGTGGCCGGACGAGGAATCACTGCTGGCGGAGCCGAGATTGCCTGCGGATCGGAGACACCCACCACTGAATTGGATCCCGTCGCATATCCGGGTCGCGTGGCGATCACCGTCACTGTTGCGGCGGACCCTGGTGCGAGGCCGACGACACTGAGGTAGCCCGTCGGGCTGACCGTTGCCGGTGCACCGTTGACGGTCCACTCGAAGCCGGACCGGTAGTTCTCAATCTGAACGTCAAACCCGACCGCAGTGGGAACGACCGTGCCAAAGATCGGAATCAGTGCGCCACCTTCGATTGCTGCGGCGCTGACCTCGGACGTTCCAGTTGTGAACCCGATTTGGGTGGTAGTTACTGTGACCACCGACGTGATGCCGGGGGAAACACCGGTCACCTCGATCAGGCCCGCGTCGTCGACCTCCACGTTGTAGGACGTGTTGGTCGCGTCGGCGGCCCAGGTGAAGTCCGAGTCGTAGTTGGTGACAGTGACCTGAAAACCATCCACTGTCCGAATCGGCGTCGAGTAGGTCGGCACGAGTGCTGCCTTCAGCGCTGTGTCCTGCACTGTTGCTGTTCCGCCAACGTAGCCATCCCTGGTGGTGGTGATGGTGGCGACCGACAGCGTGTCTGGCGCGAGGCCGGACACCGTGACGAGACCGGAATCGCTAATCAAGACAGGTTCGCTGGTGTTCGTTGCTGACCCGTTCCATTCGAAGTCGTTATCAAAGTTGGCCAACTGAACCGTGTAGCCGTCGGCCGTGCGCGTTGGCGTGTCGAACGTCGGCGTCCGGGCAGCGTTGAGCGCGTTGCCGGTGACTGTTCCGGAACCGGGCACGTAGCCGTCACGGGTGGTCGTGACAGTGACAGTCGCTGGCGCAGCCGCGCCCAAGCCTGTCACGGTGAGGAGCCCCGACGTCTGGTTCAGCTCGGCCTGCCCGTCGGTCGATGAGCCGACCGCCCACGTGAAGGCATCATCGGCATCGAAGTTGGAGACAGAGACGGTGTAGCCGTCGGGAGTCCTCGTCGGCGTACCGAACGTGGGATTCTCCGGCGAGGCCAGCGAGGTCGCCGAGACCTGAGCTGAACCGGGGGCATGACCATCCTTGGTGGTCTCCACAGTGAGGGTGGACTCCGTCGCTGGGTCCACGCCGGTCACGGTGACGAGGCCTGTTCCCTCATCGAGGGAAACGTCTTGGTCGGTATTCGTTGCGGAGACCGGCCAGTCGTACGTCTGGTCGTAGTTCGTGATCTGAACTGTGAAGCCCGTAGCGGTGGACACTGGTGTGGCGAAGGTAGGTATCAGAGCCGCATCGAGCGCTTGCTCACCGATTGATTCGGTACCGGTGTCGTAGCCCGTGCGGGTCACGTCAACGGTGAGGGTCCCCAGCGCACCGGGGGCCAATCCCGTCACTGTGACGAGCCCGGAGTCAGCAATCGTTGCCGCACCCCCGTTGGTGACACTCGGCGTCCAGGTGTACGACGAGCTGCCTTCGTCGTTGTAGTTGGTGATCGGCACCGTGAAGCCATCGGCGGTCCGAACCGCTGTGCCGAAGACCGGATCCACCGCCGGACCGTTGATTGAGAATTCCGAGACGGTCTTCGTTGACGTGATGTAGTCGGGGTTGGCCGCCGACACTGTCAGCGTGCTCTCGGTTCCTGGTGCGACTCCGGTTACGGTCGCCACTCCCGACGAAGAAATCTGGACGCCGACGACGGTATTCGTCGCCGACGCAGTCCACGTGAAGTCGACCGCGTCGTACTGCGTGATCTTGACGGTGAAACCGGACGCAGTAGGTGTCAGTTCATCGAAGCCGAAGTTGTATGCGGCATTGAGTGCCTGCCCGACAAACTCGCCGTCGCCGTCGTCATACCCATCGCGCTTCGTGACGACCGCGACTGTTGATGATTCACCGTCGGGAACGTTGGTCACGGTGATGAGCCCAGTCGACGCATCAATGACTGCATTGCCTGGCGACAGCGTGAACTCCCACGTGTAGCCAGGTAGGTAGTCGGCGACCTGAACGGTGAAGCCACCCGCTGTGCGTGTGGGTTCGTCGAACTCGGGGTCGTAGGCGTCGCCATTTTGTGATGTCGCCGTGGCCGTCGCCGAACCTTGGACGTGATCCTCCTTGTCCGCATAGACCGTCACGGTCGACTCGGTTGCGTAGGGCAAACCTGCGACGGTCACTAGCCCTGTCTGAAGGTTGACGGACACAGTGGCCGGTTCCGGAACAACGCTTGCCGTCCATGTGACGCCAGCCTCGTTGAAGTTTGTGATCTGGACGGTGAAGCCTTCTTTTGTGGGCTCTGGCGTTCCAAGCACCGGGTTCACCTGCGGATCCAGGGAACGACTCGAGATGTCGTCTGAGGCGCTTGCGTAGCCAGTCCGAGTCGTGTTGACCGTGACGGTGATGTCGGTACCTGGGGTAAAGCCAGTCACGGCAAGTACACCCGTCTCAGGATTGATCGCCGCTGCGGCTTCTTCCGGGCTCGGACTGAGGTTCGTTGTCCATGTGTATCCGTCGCCGCTCACGCCGTAATTGGTGATCGGAACCGTGAAGCCGTCATCAGTTCTGGTGACCTCACCAAATTCCGGTGTGCGCGCAGGCCCAGTGATCGATGCGCCCGTGGTCTCGCCAACCCCGCTGACGTAGCCGTCGCGCACGGTCGTGACGGTGAGGGTCGAGGTTGTGCCGGGCTGTAGCCCACTGACTGTGACCAGGCCGGTCCCCGAAATGGTCGGAGTGACTGCAGTGATCGTTGCGCTTGGCGTGACCGTGAAGAGCGGGTTCGGGTCGTAGTTGGTGATCTGAACGGTGTAGCCGGAGTTGGTCTGAGTCAAGTCGCTGAACGTCGGGTTCCATGCAGCGACGAGCGCATTGCCCGCTACTTGAGCCGAACCATCGAGGTAGCCCGACTTCTCCGTCGTGACCGTCACGAGGGCCTCGGCGGCCGGAGACACGTCGGTCACCGTCAGCACACCGGTTGCCTCATCGAGTGCAGCCTGTGCTGTACCTGGTTCCACCGCAGCGATCTCCCACGTGAAGTCGTCACCCTCGGTCCCGTAGTTCGTGATCGCCACGGTGTAGCCGTCGGGAGTGCGTGTGGGGGTACCAAACTCAGGGTTCCGTGGGGCATCAAGCGCAGTGCCATCGATCGACGCTTCACCATCGGCGAAGCCCTCTCGTTCTGTCGTGACGGTGAGCGTCACTGTCTGGCCGTCGTCGAGTTCTGTGACCGTGACCAGGCAGGTGCCAACGGTGCAGCCTTCGGCGATTGCGACGGCGCCGTCACTAACCGACGCATCCCACTCGTAATCATCGTCGTAGTTCTCGATCGGGACGGTAAATCCACCGTCGGTGCGCACCACAGTCCCGAAGTCGGGGGTACCTGCAGCGGCGAGGGCTTCGCCGGAGATTGGTGCGCTGCCGTCGACGTAGTCATCTTTGGTCGTCATCACCGTCACGGTTGCCTCAGTTGCGGGAACAACGTTGCTCACCGTCAACAGTCCGGTGTCTTCATTGATGTTCGCAACTACGGTGTCAGGTTCAACGTCGGGGACGGTCCACTCGAAGCCGTTGCCTTCGTTGCCGTAGTTGGAGATCTGCACAGTGAAACCGTCCGGCGTTGGTGTCTCGGTGCCGAACTCTGGCGTCCAGGCTGCGTTGAGTGACTTCGAGGA
>JBAYVO010000121.1:0-6795 GCA_041674545.1 Candidatus Nanopelagicales bacterium
CAGCTAGTCCGGTTCATGGGGTGGGAGATGAACATGATCCGCGCTCAGCTAGACGCCGACCGATGGCAACGGGTTCACTACGGCGTCTATGCGACATCCACTGGCGTCCTCACCATCGAGGCTCAATGGTGGGCGGCTCATCTGCGGTGCGGCGATCAGTCCGCGCTCGACGGTGAGTCCGCGCTCCATGCGTGGAGAGTCCGAACTTCTACATCCACGATCGAGGTGGTAGTTCCAAGCGAGCAGAACGGCCACGTCCCCGAGATCACCGTCCGACGAACCCGCACGCCCATCGTTTCGCGCTCACCAAACGGGCTCCCGCCTGCGCTGGCTCCACAGATTGCGCTCCTCCACGTCTCGAACAGGCTGAGTACTTCTAAGGCCCTCGACCTAGTCGGGGGCGCACTTCAAAGTGGCCGAGTGCAACTTGACGCCTTTGCGCGAGCCCTCGCCTCACAACGTGTGAAACACCGCAGAGCCTTAACGGCCCTCCTCGCTGAGCACCGGGATGGCCTCACCACATCCATCGAGGTCGCCGGGGTCAATCGGATTCTCAGGGCGCATTGCCTTCCAGTCGGAACCGGGCAGCAACGCGAACACCTGGGTGGAAGGTCAGTGATTCGCGACCGTGTGATCGGCAAGCTGGTGATCGAGTTCGACGGACGGGTCGGCCACGCTGATGCAACTGGGCGCTTCCGGGACCTAAACCGAGACAACGCCGCTCTGGCATCGGGTCGCCCAACGCTGCGATTCGGCTGGGTCGACGTTCACGACTTCCCGTGCGCCGCAGCTGACCAGGTCGCGAAACTCCTGAATCTCCTCGATATTCCGTTCAGAATCGCACCGTGTTCGCCGTTGTGCCTCAGCGAAGTCGCCCGATTCCAACAGCGTGCGTGATAAGTGCGGTATACGTACACAAATCACGCACGCTGTTAAGCACGCTCTAGGATCCGAGGCATGACTGAGGCAAAGATTGCGGGTATTCATCACGTTGTGCTGAGCGTGACGGATCTGGATGCTGCTGTTCGCTGGTACGGCGAACAGCTGGACTTCGACGTGCTGTTCCGCTGGGACACCGACGACTTCGACCGATGTTTGATGACTCATCCCAGCGGTGTCGTGCTGGGGTTGACCCAGCACTTCGCGACGCAGACGGCGAGTGTGTTCGATCCTCGCCAACCTGGGCTCGATCACCTCTCACTTGCCGTTGCCACCGCGGATGCACTCGATGCGTGGTGTCATCGCCTCGACGCTGCAGGAATCGAGCACTCCGGTATCAAGGTCACACCCCGAACGGGGTTCACCCTGATTGACTTCAAAGACCCGGACGGGATTCAACTTGAGCTCTACCTCAGCGAACCTGCACCTGCTATACCTGAACAATGACCGTTGCAAGGATCAACGAGTTCCGCGCCATCACTGGCCGCGGCGACGAGCTCCACACGCTGCTTACCGGATTCACCGACGCGATTCGTGAGACACCGGGCTGCGTCTCAGTTCAAGCTCTGCGCTCCCTGCACGATCCTGACTTTACGGTGATCTTCGAGGTCTGGGAATCAGTCTCGGCGCACGAAGCAGCAGCCCAAGCTATTCCCGCCGACGATGTGCAGGCGGCGGTAGCGCTGTTGGTGTCACCACCGAAGGGCGAGTACTTCACCGTCACGTAACGAGCGGGCCAGATGGGCGATCGGAAGGCCATCACCATCCGTCGAACTTGCGTACGTGAGGGGTTGCCCACCCACATGCACGATCGATCGAGCCATCGAGTCCAGAACGGGGCTAACGCCAAAAACCCCCGCAGCTCGGAAGGGAAAAACTCAGTCATGACCGAGACTCTTGAACGGAACAAGGCGAACGTGACGGCGTTCTATGACCTCATGTTCAACCAATGTGAACCGGCGCGCGCGATCGAACTTTACGCGGGCGAGACCTACACCCAGCACAACCCAGAGGTCGCTGACGGCAAGGCCGCATTCATCGACTACTTCGTCCGGATGGCCGCCGAGTATCCGGGTAAAAACGTCACCTTCAAACGGGTGATCGCCGAGGACAACCTCGTGGTGTTGCATTGTCACCAACGATGGCCCGACGACCATGACTACGCCGGCATCGACATCTTCCGTCTCGACGAGGCCGGGAAAATTGTCGAGCATTGGGACGTCTTGCAGGTCGTGCCGCCAACCGCGGCAAACCCGAACTCAATGTTCTAAACAGGGATACCAGATCTGGCCAACGTGCACGGGCCTGCTGGCGAGTAGGTAGAGAACTTGGCTACGCAGAGCCCAACAACGTCAGTCCGGCGACGAGCCCGCTGGTCAGGAACGCAACGACGATCATCAAAATGCTGCCGCCAACCTTGTTGCCGTTCTCGCCGCCGATGTCCTTACCCAACAGAATGAATCCAGCAATGATGAAGAGCACCCAGCTCGCAATAAACCCAGCGGTCGTCATTGCGGTTCACCAGCTTCCTGCGCATGCGCGCGACGTGTTCGTGTATCGGCATTGATACTCGCACCCTACTGGGTCCGGTTGCAGGTTCCGACCACCATTCGCCGGAACCCGTTTGAGTGCCGGTCGCGGTCCCGCGGCGCGTATGCTCCGCCATGCACCGCCAAGCCGCCGCGGCGCATCCTCTGAAAGACCTGGAGAAGTGGCGATGACGTCGGACTCAAAAGAGCCCAAACCTGCCAAGAGGTTGCTGGATCTTGCGCCAAAGGACAAGCAACGCCGGGTCCGACAGGCGTTGCTGAGGGTGTCTTTTGGAGTGCTCGTTCTAGCGCTCATCTATTGCTTCGCCCCCCTCGACAGCGAAGCGGACCTGCACCCCATCGTTGTGCTCATGGCGATGCTCATGGTGTTCGTCGTCCTGACATTCTTTTCTGTTCGCCGCATCATGAACGACGACTATCCACAACTCCGTGCCGCCCAAGTCGCGGTGCTCACTGTGACGTTCTACCTGTTCGGGTTTGCCGCGCTCTACCTATCGATGTCCACACTGAACCCGACGTACTTCACCGAACCACTCACTCACGTCGGCGCGTTCTACTTCACCGTGACGGTGGCCTCCACCGTCGGCTTTGGCGACATCACGCCCAACGACGATCTCGCGCGCATCATCGTGACGGCCCAGATGATGGTGAACATCGCACTCATCGGGGTGGGAGTGCGGGCGATCCTCGCGCTCGGCAGAATGCGTGCGTCAACGGCCAAGAAGGACCACACAGACCCCACAGAGTCCGATCCTTCCGCCTGAGCATCTGTGTGACTCAGCCTCGCATCGGCCGACCTCGATTCATCACTATTGAGTCAGCAGCCGCGGTTTCAGCGAAGGAGGCGATTGCGAATGCTCAGGGAAAGTGAAGCGATCGCGTTCATACCGGTCAGTGACGTCGACCGAGCAATGCACTTCTACGCCGACGTCTTAGGTCTGCGCGTCATCGACTGCGGCGACGGCTATTGCGCACTCGATGCGGGCGGATTCACCATCAGGCTGACCGCGGTAACAGACCTTCCGAGGGCTGGACACACAGTCATCGGATGGGGCGTGACCACCATCGATGAAGTGGCGGGAGACCTTGCAAGCCGAGGACTGTCGTTTCAAAGATATGACGGAATCAACCAAGACGATCGAGGAATCTGGCCCGCACCGAATGGAGACCGGGTCGCGTGGTTCTGTGATCCCGACTTTAACTTGCTCTCGATCACTGAGTTCCGCAACGACCAGGCCGACAGCTAACTGACTTGGTCAGCAGGCGAGGCAGACGCCGCTTGCGGATTGGCCAACGTGGCCAGTTGGGCGTGGACCTTCTTCGTGACCCAGTTGTCCGCGAAGAACGAGGCGAACGGGATAGTTCCGGCAAGCAAAATGCAGATCGTGGCGAGGATTGACCACCGCATCCGGAAGGTCAGATCAACTGCCGCAATGAGGTAGATGAAGTAAAGCCAGCCATGCCCCGTCCACGCGAGGACGTAGAGCGAAGGCTTCACACCTGGATCTGCATAGCCAAGGAACGCATAGCCAACGATCAGCCATACCGTCATGATCAGCAGGAAGACACCGGTCAGCCATGCCATCACGCGGTAGCGAGTAAGTGCACCAGTCACGATCGTGTCCCCTCGGCTCCTGATTCGCGGCCCGCCTCAACCGACTGACTGCTCTCATCTGTTGGCGATGCCTCCGCGGCGAGTGTCTGGGCAGCACGTGCTCGTCGCCGGTCAGTGGAATCGTCCAACGAGATCAATTCCGCCTCCTCAGATTCCTTCCCCACTGGCACCGACATGTCGTGGGCTTGCTCAGGCGCCGCAAGCGCAGCGGCCTCAAGTTCGTTCAGTTCTGCGTCGCGCTGATCTCGTAAGAAGCGGAACCAGAACCAGACTCCGAAGGCGGCGAAAATCCACCACTGGAAGGCATACACCAGGTTGCGTGCGTTGAATCCGCTTGTGCCGTCAGCAGAGATTTCGCTAAACGCGACCTCCATCTGCCAGATGCCAGCGAACACCATGAAGGTCACGATCGCAGCACAAAACACGTGCCAGGGAACCCAGCGGCGGGACGCAGCGAAACGGAACACAAGTCAACGGTACGTCACGGCGAAAAATGTGTGGGCCGAACCACGCCTTCTACGCTGCGAATCGGGTCAGACTACGGGACGATTTAGCCCAGAATGTCCTTGCGAACTGCGACCTGCGAAAGGAGGCCCAGTGAAGCAAGCACACGTCCGAAATTTGTGGATCTTGTTTTGCATCGTTGGGTTCATTGCCTTCTTCGCAACTCGCAACAGCGCGTGGATCAGCCAAACAATCTGGACGGTTCTTGGTCTGAGTAGCGCGGCAATCGTGACGGCGGTCGCTGGCCGCCGCAGGGTCTTCGCTCGCTCCGCGTGGCTACTTGTCGCCGGTGCCATTGCTCTCACCATTGTCATCAATGCGATCCGCGCAGCGACCTCGATTTCCCCGCGATCAGCTAGCGCGACTTCCGTTGCCTACGGGATCGCCCTGACGATCGTCTTTTCGCTGCTCACCGTCGCTGCGTATCTCCTCGTCAACCGACATCGCCGCACAGCATCAGACTCGAGCGGAATCGTCGATGCTGCGATTGTGTTCGTTGCGGCATCCATGGTTGCCACCGAGTTCCTGGTGTTCCCCTTCTGGGCTGACCCAGCGCTCAGCACCGCTGAGCGGATGGGGTTGCTACTTTTCGACGCGCTCAACGTGCTCCTGCTCTCGCTGACTGTGCGCCTGTGGTTCTCGACCGAGCGTTCCGTCAATCGCGCTTCACGGATTTTGGCGGTCGGATTCATCGCGATGATCCTCGCTGGCGGGCTTGGGCTCGCTGAGTTTCTGCCCGTCCAGATTCTCGACCCAGCCCTCGGACGCAACCTGATCTTCGGCTTCAGTTTGATCTTCTTTGCCGTGTCGACCCTCGCGGCTCTGGACTCAACGGCAAGCCGACCGCCTGCCGCCGACATCGACGCAGGCGTCGCAGATCGCACGCGAGTGCTCACGCTAATGGCCTTGTGTGTGCTGGTACCGCCGGTGCTGCTCTTGTTGTCGGGAACCAAAGATGCCAGCTTCACGGGCAGCAGGGTCTTCGTCCTGCTCACGCTGATCCTGACCGCGCTGCTGATTTTGCGCGTGAACCTGCTGGTCCAGAGTTACCGTGACGCTGTTCACCGCGAGCACGTTCTACGTGAAATCAATGCAGGGCTGATGCGCGCGGCAGATCTCAGTGAGGTCAACGGTCGGCTCTCCGATTGGGCTTCACGCCTCGTGGAACAAAACGAGGTGACCTGCCTTCTGGGGACTGCTGAGGAACTCGCGTCGGTCGGTCTCGGTCCTTTCGGAGGCAGATTTCGACTGCCCAACGGATCGGTGAGGCACCGTACGGTGGTCTCGATTCCAGGTAGCCAGCCTGCGCGCCGCCTCGTTGTGGACTCTCCCGAAATCGTGTCGTCCCCGGCCCAAGCCTCACTTGCGGTGCTCGGGCAGAGTCTCGGTATGGCGCTCGAACGCCTCGCGCTTTCGCGACGCGTCGTCGAGCGAGCAACCACTGAGCGCCTTCAACTCTTGCTGCACAACGCAAGCGACGTTATCGCCCTCGTTGATGAACAAGGCAAGATTCGGTACGTCACCGAGGCAATCCGCGATCTCACAGAACAGTCTCCGACCGATGTCTTGGCGAGCTCATGGACGAAGTTGTTCCAAGATCCTGCATTAGCTCGTGGACTCCTGGAACGCGCACGTGCAGTCGGGGAAGCCAAGGGTGACCTCGTGATGTCGAGGGCGCGCCCGTCTGACCTGCCCAGCGACCTCGTGCGCGCCAGCGCGCTGGAGACGACGCCGGTTCCCGATCGCCGAGTCGAGGTTGACATCTCTTGGCTTGCGACCGAAGAGCAGTACGTCGTCACACACCACGACGTGACGGATCGCTACATCCTGGAACAACAGTTGGCGTACCAGGCCTTCCACGATGAACTCACCGGCCTAAATAACCGGGCAGTGTTCCGCAAGGAACTCGCCCGCGCTGCAGCCCGAAGCCGACGTTCCGGCAAGACATTCGCAGTCATGATGATTGACCTCGACGACTTCAAGAACATCAACGATTCCCTCGGCCACCCCGCTGGCGACGAACTCCTGCGGGTCGTCGCAGATCGGCTCGTCGAATGTATGCGCGAAGGTGACACCCCCGTTCGCCTCGGCGGTGACGAGTTCGCCGTGATCCTCGAAAGCGCTCGATCCGCTGAAGACGCCGACGCCGTCGCTGCCCGCGTGCTGGAGCAACTCAGCCAACCTATG
>JBAYVO010000122.1:0-6781 GCA_041674545.1 Candidatus Nanopelagicales bacterium
CGCAAGGGTGATCGAGAAGTCGTGACCGGCACGATCCTCGCGTTCGCCAGCGGCCTCGGAATTCTGTTCGCGAGCATTGGCTCGCGGCAATCGGGCATGGTCACGAACATCTTGTTCGGCAACATCCTCGCGGTGTCACAGGACCAGCTCGTCATCTTCGGCGTAATCACCGTGATCGTGCTTATCGCAATGGTGATCACTGGCAGGCAGCTCATGTTCTGCTCGATCGACCCCGAGGTTGCGGCGGCCAAGGGAATTCCCGTTCGCGCGTTGAGCACCATCTTCCTGATCTGCATGAGCCTCGTGATCGCCATCTCTGTCACGGTGGTCGGTGTACTGCTGATCTTCGCGCTCCTGGTGACTCCCGCAGCGACGGCGATCAAGATCACCGCACGCCCGGCCGCGGTTGTCGCCATCGCGACGTCGAT
Source organism: Candidatus Nanopelagicales bacterium (assembly GCA_041674545.1). Taxonomy (GTDB): domain Bacteria; phylum Actinomycetota; class Actinomycetes; order S36-B12; family UBA10799; genus UBA10799. The sequence continues at coordinate 429 of JBAYVO010000122.1, forward strand.
CTCGGTGGTGAGTGTCTGGGTCGGTCTCATCGTCTCGACCTACCAGCCCTGGCCACCGAGCTTCATCATCGTCACCATCGCCTGCACCATCTGGGCCGTGACCCCGCTCTTCACGCGTTGGCGAGCCAAACGGGTGGCGTTGGACGTAGCACCCGTTCCGTAGGATTGCGCCACATACAGCGGAATCCTCCGAACTTCCCCGCGGCTGGGGCCGTCGGAACCTGCCCGCTGCCGATGTCCTCCGGACACGCTCGCCTCGGGCAGCAGAGTTGTTACTGTCTGCGCTGTGGTCGGGGATACACGCAGTTTGGCGGCTCGGTTGGAGACGGGTGGAAAGTCCAACAGCCTCGGTGAAGTCAGCGACATCGTCTCGGAAGTCTTGGCCGACAAGAACCTCCTGCCGGAGCTATTCGAGTGTCTGTTCAGCGATGACGAATGGGTCCGGATGCGCGCAGGCGATGCGCTAGAGAAGGTGTGCAGGCAACAGCCTGGCTGGTTTGTGCCATACCTGGCGAGACTGCTCGAGGAGGTCTCGCAGATTCAGCAGGCCTCGATTCGCTGGCATCTCGCTCAGATCCTTGGGCAGGTTGAGCTCACGACCTCCCAGCAACAGAAGGCGATTGAGGTGCTCAGCGGGTACCTCCGTGACCCACAGGTTGACTGGATCGTGGCGGCCAACTCCATGGAGACGCTCGCCCAATTCGTTCGGCAAGGTTCCGTTCCCGCCCCGTTGGTGGTACCCCTGCTGCAACAGCAGCAGCACCACCGATCCAAGGCCGTGAACAAGCGCGCAACCAACCTTCTGGCCCAGCTCCGCTGACCTCCCGCCAACCTGAGTCGGATTTGGTGTAATCGCGCGGCCTGCCGGCGGGTCGCACCAAATCTGAAGCCGGGAGGCGCGGGGGCGGAGGCCGCGGGCGGGAATGACTTCGCCCCCGAGTGGGCCTCGGGTGAGGCGTTGCCGGGGGCGAAGCGGTGGACCGCGGTGCGAGGGGTGCTGGGAGCTAACCCTCGGTGCGCTCGGTGGGGGTGTAGAGCCAGACGGTGGTGCGCTTCTTGTTCGCCTTGAGTTGCAGGCGACCCATCGTTCCGGGCGTCAGCGACTTTGCTGTCAGGCTCTTGGAGGTGACTGGCTTCCACTTCGAGTAGGTCTGCCCGTCATTGCGAGAGATGCGGAACTTCGCGCACTTGCGCTTTGACTGCAGCCCAACGCGTGCCGACGTGGCCGATGGGTACGCGATACTCGTCACCGCCGTCGCCCGGCACGCCTTCCGCTTGATGTCCCCACGGAGAACCGGATTGCCGACGACGCGCGCGTAGGCCGTCGTCACCGGAGTCAGGCCATCACTGGACTTGGAGCGCAACTCAATCCAGGAACCGGCCGCAACGTCGACGGGCAGCGCCAGCGTCGGTTGCGCGGGACCTGTCTGCCACGTGGTCCACTCGCCACCGGTCGGCATCGTCCGTGACGACAGCGATGCGTTCTCCCCGGTCACCGTCACCGATGCGGTCACCTGGCTCGGCGAGTTGATCGTCACCTTCGACAGCCTCGGCGCAACGGGCTCAACCGGCGGGGGCGGCGGTGGGCTCTGCGGAGTCAGTGCCACCAAATTGCTGACAGTACTGAGCTCCTGCGCCAATCCAGCATCAACGAATGCCCGTACCTCGAAGTCGTATTCAGTCCCATTCGTGAGGCCGGTGACTGTGTAGGGAGACGTCGTCGCGCCAGACACAGCAACGCCGTCTTGGTACAGCTGATAGGTCGAGGCGTACGGCTGCGTAGGTGTGGTCCACGCAATGGTCGCCGATGCGTCGCCTGCCGTTCCCGACGTCACGGGAGCATTCAACGCCGTGATCTCAACGACGCCGTCTTCCCCAGGAGTCCCGTTCCCGGCCCCGGCAGCAGCACCAGCACCGCCAGCGCCCGGCTGACCCGGACCGGGAGCACTTGAGGTTGTCGCTGTGCCAGTGGTGGCCGTACCTCCGGCACCCCCGCCGCCACCACCGCCCTGGAGGCCACCGCCACCGCCTCCACCGCCGAGTGCGCCGCCGCCACCGCCACCACCAGCGCCGCCGCCATCGCCACCGATGCCTCCAGCACCACCGTTGAAGCCTGACGCGTTCGCACCATTTCCCGCGGGTGAACCACCGCCGAGGCCACCGGCACCTTGCGTGGACGGTGGTGCACCCCCGCCACCCTGGGCACCGAATCCACCAGCACTAGCTGTTCCAGGTTGTCCGGCGCCGCCAGTGCCGGACTTCGCCGTTGAGGCTGAACCGCCAGCGCCGCCCACGCCGGTCGCACCACCATTCCCACCAACGCCCCCGCCGCCTGCCACGATGCCGGAAGCCTGGGAGTTCCACGTGGCGGATGAGGCGCCTCCGGTAGTGCCGACAAGAATCGCGATGTCTTCCGGTCCACTCGTCACGTTGAAGTACGACCGGATCGTGAGCGAATTGCCCCCATGCCCACCCGCACCCTGACCGGCCGAGCTGTTGCCGCCACGTGCCCCGGCACCGGTGACCTCGATAAGGATCTTCTCGACCCCTGTTGGGACGGTGTAGCTGTGAGAACCAGGGGTCGTGTAGGTGGTGACATCGGCCGACGCGGGGCCTGCCAGTGGAATCACGATCAGGCTGGTCGCGACGAGCGGCACAGTCGTGCTGATCGCTAGGAGTCTTGTTGCGCGGCTCATGGTCGACCCACTTCTCTTGGCATTCGGGCATTTCTGTCGGGTCTCATCTTCGTCGTAACGCCGCGCCGGAACGGACTCTTCGATGTCGCCTATGCGTGCGACACCCGCATTCCAATTGGGAGCGCTGTACAAGCGCGCGGGACTTACGCTCGCCTCCGGCGCAACCTCCTGGATTCCCGCGGCGACTGCCCTCGGCAAGGTCTACCGGTCTTCACAGGACAAGCCCCAACTGACGGCGACAGTGCCTGCTGGCGGGCGCTACCGTCGATATTGGCGGACCGACGAAGAAACCAGGCGGCGCGAACGTCGACGTCTACCGGGCGAAGAAACCAGGCAAGAAGGCCAAGTTCGTCGCGAGCACAACGAGCACCAAGAAGAAGAATTGGAAGACCAAACCAGTCCCGATAGGCAAAGGGAGTCAAGCCTTCTTCTGCGCCCGTGTTGGCACCACGTTCAGCAACACAATTCACGTGAAGGCAAGACCACTGCCCCGCGCAGCACCCCGTCCGCGCCGCCCTCGTCAGCTGCTGAGGTCGTCAATCGACGCGCTGCGAGGCACAACCATCACAGGAATCGTCGACGCTTTGATGATCTTGTAGGCCATGTCACCGAGAAACACCCGGCGGATCGGCCCTGCACCGGTGGACCCCGTCACGAGGATGTCGGCGTCGTCCCAGTCCTGCTTGGCCAGCGCATTTGTCACGTTGTCGCCCTCCAAGATCACAGTTGGAATCTCGCTCTCGGACTGGATCTCGCTTTGAACCCGGGCGACGGCCCCAGCGAGCGCGGCCTCGGCCTGCTCCCGCAGTGTGAACAGCACCTGATCTTCAGCGTGCCGACCTAGCCGCGAACCGTAAATCCGCGTCACACGTTCGACCACGGTGACCAACTGCAGCTTGCTCGCCACATCGTGCCCGCGCCGCCGCAACGCCTCGACCGTCACCTCTAGGCAGTGATCGGATTCGCGAGTCTGTTGGTAGGCAACGTTCGCCCGTAGGATCTCCGGTGGCGCCCAATCTCCGTAGCCGTGCGGCGCAATTGCAACCGGAACGGGCGACCCATGCAGCAGCTGATCACTCGTGCTACCACCTGCGATCCGGCCCTCGCTTCCGCCGGGCGCGGAACCGATCACGATCAGCTGGGCGTGGCGCTTCGTTGCGATCTCCGCCAGCCCCACACCACTCGACCGATGCGCCGACATCACGTAACTCACGCGGTCTCGATCGCCGAGCTCCTCGCGCGCCCACGCCAGCGACTCCTCCGCCTGTTCAATGAGGAACGCCTGCCACTCGGCGTCGACGTGCGCAGGGCTGACGTAGTTGTAAGCGACCGGGAACACGTTCGCGACGACGATCTCGGCATCGAGTGCGTTGGCCAGCGCAACCGATAACGCGAGGGCGTCGCGGCTCGATGCGCCTTGGGTAACTCCTACGACAATCTCCACGATTCCGCCCTGATTCGCTGTTCGGGATGAGCGCCGACGTGCAACTGACGACCGCGCATTAGTGCTGATCTTCTGTGCAGTCATTGTGTAGTTCTTGGGTCGGGGATGCATTCCGTGTACCTGCACAGACTGTTACCAACTGTTAACTCCACGTTTCACGGTGTGCGTCATTCCGATCACGTGGTTACCGTGTCGACAGACCACGAGGTCCTTGGCACCAGATTTACGGCACCAAGAGGGTGTTCGGCTGGAGCCAAGTGTTGATCGGAGTCGACGTGAGCGAACCAGAGATCCCCGCCGGGGGCTCAGCGACTCTGTCGGTCCGAGACCGGCTGTTCCGGACCAAGTCGATCGAGCAGTCCCTCGCCGAAACCCAAAGCGGCGGACCCGATGCGCTCAAGCGCACCATGGGCTTGACCGCGTTGACGATGTTCTCTGTCGGTTCGATTGTCGGTACCGGCATCTTTGTGATCTTGGGTGTCGCCGTTCCGCAGGCGGGCCCGGCGATCATTGTCTCGTTCCTCCTCGCGGGCATCACGTGTGCGTTCTCGGCACTGTCGTATGCCGAGATGGCAGGCAGCATTCCGATCTCCGGATCGTCGTATTCCTATACCTACGCCACGATGGGCGAGTTCGTCGCCTGGATCTGCGGCTGGTGCCTGATGCTTGAATACGGCGTTTCGGTAGCGGCCGTCGCAGTCGGTTGGGGCCAGTACATCAACGAGCTGTTCAACCTGTTCGGGATCAATCTGCCCGCCCAGTTCGTGCAGCCACCTGGTGACGGCGGGACCGTCAACATCCCGGCGATGATCGTGGTCATTCTGGCCGCGTATCTGTTGCTGCGCGGCGCGAGCGAATCGGCGAAGGTGAACACGATTCTGGTGTTCACCAAGATCGCCATCCTGTTGTTCTTCTGCGCGATTGCCTTCACCGCATTCAACGACGGCAACCTTTACCCGTTCATTCCGCTGGGAATTTCTGGGGTGACCCTGGCTGCCGCGCAAGTGTTCTTTTCCTTCATCGGATTCGACACTGCAGCGACTGCCGGTGAAGAAGCCAAGAACCCGACCCGGGACTTGCCGCGGGCGATCATCTTCTCGCTCATCATCGTGACCGCGCTGTACGTCATCGTGGCGCTTGCGGCGATCGGTGCCCGGCCGTGGGAGGACTTCGAGGGTGCCGGTGGCGAGGCAGCACTGGCGACGATTCTGGAGGATGTCACTGGCGCATCCTGGCCCGCCGCCGTGTTGTCGGTCGGCGCGGTTGTTTCGATCTTCAGCGTGGTACTTGCGGTGATGTACGGCCAAACGCGCATCTTGTTTGCGATGGGCCGCGACGGCCTTTTGCCGAAGATCTTCACGAAGGTCAATCCGAAGACTCAGACGCCGGCGGTGAACACCTTCATCGTTGCGGGCGTGATTGTCGTCCTGGCTGCACTTGTGCCACTCGATGCCCTTGCGAACGCCACAAGTATCGGGACGCTCTTCGCGTTCATCCTGGTGAACGCGGGGGTCATCATCTTGCGGCGGACGCGCCCGGACCTGCCACGGTCATTCAAAACTCCGCTGTACCCGTTCACGCCAATCATGGGAATGATCTGCTGCGCGGGCCTAATCCTGAGCCTTAAAGCCGACACTTGGATCACGTTTGGCGTCTGGATGGTGCTCGGTTTGATCATCTATTTCGCGTACGGATTCAAGAAGTCGAAGCTTGCCGTCGCACAAAGGGACGGCACCGCTTAGGATGTTCCGCGTTGGAGGCGTCGCCTAGTCCGGTCGATGGCGCCCGCCTGCTAAGCGGGTTGAGGTCTCAAAGCCTCTCGAGGGTTCAAATCCCTCCGCCTCCGCCAAACACTTGTGCACCAGGGCAACGCCCTGGTGCACAAGTGTTTAACGTCGTAGGGGATTTGGGAGCCGTGTCTTGCGAGCGGTAGCGAGCGGCGTGGTTCCCTCCGCCTCCGCCAAGCGCCGCCGCAGGCCCCGCCCCGCGCTTCCCTGGGTCAATGCCGCCCGATCCGTGCCCCGGATTTCAACAGCGTGCGTGATATGTGCGGTATACACACACAAATCACGCACGCTAATTCGCTAACAACGTCCCGCGCGCAGGTAATCGAAGTCAACGGCGGCATCTTCGGTGTACATACCCACTTTGCCGACCCGGTAGGGGCGCTCTGTGTCGACGAATTTGCTCACCTTGACCCCGGAAATGAACAC
>JBAYVO010000123.1:0-6759 GCA_041674545.1 Candidatus Nanopelagicales bacterium
CCAGTTCCGCGGAGACCAAGCAGCGATCATCGACCACGTTGTTGGTGGCGGTGATGCACTCGTTTTGATGCCCACAGGTGGCGGCAAGTCTCTGTGCTATCAAATCCCCGCGCTGTTGCGGCCGGGCACCGGCATTGTGGTGTCGCCACTGATTGCGTTGATGCAAGACCAAGTTGATGCGCTGGCGGCCGTTGGTGTGCGGGCCGCGTTCTTGAACTCGAGCCAGTCCGGTGCCGCGCAAGCTGACGTCGCGAATCGGTACCGCGCCGGAGAGCTAGACCTCCTCTACGTGGCGCCGGAACGCTTGTCCGTCCCTTCGACGCAAGACCTCCTTGACTCCGCCCCGATCGCCCTGTTCGCTATCGACGAGGCGCACTGTGTATCGCAATGGGGCCATGACTTCCGGCCCGACTACCTCACCCTTGCGCACTTGGTCGATCGTTGGCCGGACGTGCCACGGATCGCATTGACGGCGACGGCGACCCACGAGACGCACCAGGAGATTCTCGCTCGACTCAAACTCACCGATTCGCGACAGTTCGTCGCCGACTTTGATCGGCCCAATATTCAGTACCGGATCGAACCGAAAAATGCTGTGCGCCAACAGTTGTTGTCGTTCATTCGTCGCGAGCACGCTGGCGATGCCGGCATTGTGTACGGATTGTCTCGCCGCACGGTCGAGGAGACTGCGACCTTCCTTCAACGCAACGACGTCAATGCGTTGCCGTATCACGCGGGAATGGATGCCCAAACCCGCCGCGCAACCCAGGAGCGCTTCCTGCGCGAAGACGGCCTGGTCATTGTTGCGACGATCGCGTTCGGCATGGGAATCGACAAGCCGGATGTCCGATTCGTTGCCCACGTGGATCTGCCGAAGTCGGTGGAGGGTTACTACCAGGAGACCGGCCGTGCCGGTCGCGACGGTCTAGCGAGTACCGCATGGCTTGCCTACGGGCTCGCAGACGTTGTGATGCAGCGGCAACTGATCGACAAGTCCGATGGTGACCTTGACTATCGGCGGCGCCTCGGCCAGAACCTCGACGCGATGCTTGCGCTGTGCGAGATGGTCGAGTGCCGCAGGGTCGGGCTGCTCAAGTACTTCGGCCAGACGAGTTCGCCGTGCGGCAATTGTGATACCTGCCTGCACCCACCCGAGACATGGGACGGCACGGTGGCCGCCCAGAAACTGCTCTCGACTGTGTACCGGTTGCGCCACGAGCGCCGTCAAGGATTCGGCGCGGGCCAGTCAATCGACATCCTGCTCGGAAAGTCCACGCCGAAGGTCGAGTCAAACCGGCATCAAGAACTGTCAACGTTCGGGATTGGCACGGAGCTAACGGAGGCACAGTGGCGAACGGTGGCCCGGCAGTTGTTAGCGCGTGACCTCCTAGCGGTCGATCAGCACGGCGCGTTGGTGCTGACCGAGGGTAGTTCGGCTGTACTCCGTGGTGATGTCAGCGTTCAGTTACGACACGACCCGGTCGCGATCAAACCCGCGAAGGCGAAGTCTGGCGGATCTGGTGCCAAGAAGGCGCGCGACGCGGACGTCATCGACCTGACCGAGGCCGACGAAGCACTCTACGAGCAGCTTCGAGAGTGGCGGCGCGCCCGCGCGAAGCAAGATGGCATGCCCGCGTATGTGATCTTCCATGACGCGACGTTGCGCGAGATCGCACGACGTCGGCCAGCGACCGAAGACGACCTCATCGGCGTCAGTGGCGTGGGCGACAAGAAGCGCGCCAACTACGGCGCTGACGTGGTCAACGTTGTCGCGAACGTTGTCGCTAACAGTTGACGCAGTAAAGCGCGCGCCAGGTCGCTGCGACGGTCGGCTAGCCTGTGCGGCAGATCTCAACCGTTGAATGTCTTGCCCGAGGAGTCCAAGAGTGTTGTTGCGCATGTCCACGCTGTTTCTTCGTACTTTGCGCGACGACCCGGCCGACGCTGAGGTGCCAAGCCACCGACTGCTCGTGCGTGCGGGGTACGTCCGGCGTGTTGCACCCGGCATCTTCACCTGGCTTCCGCTTGGTTACCAGGTGCTCCGCAACGTCGAGGAAATCGTTCGCAAGCAGATGACGGACGCCGGTTTCCAAGAGGTTCACTTCCCTGCGCTGCTGCCACGTGAGGCGTACGAGGCGACGGGCCGTTGGAGTGAGTATGGGCCCAACCTATTCCGCCTCAAGGACCGCAAGGAGAACGACTACTTGCTCGGTCCAACGCACGAAGAAATGTTCACCCTCTTAGTGAAGAGCGAGTATTCCTCGTACAAAGATCTGCCGGTCTCGCTCTTCCAGATCCAAACCAAGTACCGCGATGAGGCTCGTCCGCGCGCAGGTATTCTTCGCGGCCGCGAGTTCGTCATGAAGGACTCCTACTCCTTTGATCACACCGATGAAGGTCTGGTCAAGAGCTACGAGCAACACCGCGACGCCTACATCAAGACGTTCGACGAGTTGGGGATGGAATACGTCATCTGCTCGGCCACGTCAGGCGCGATGGGTGGTTCGGCAAGCGAAGAGTTCCTCGCCCTGTCGGAGAACGGCGAAGACACCTTTGTGCGCTGCCCAAGCTGTGGGTATGCGGCGAACGTCGAAGCAGTAACGACGCCGGTGGCCACCATTGCTGACCTCGGGATTGCTCCAACGTCGGAAGTCGTCGCGACCCCTGACTGCGCGACTATCGACCAGTTGGTGGAGTTCGCGAACGCCGACGCCGTGTTGGCAGCTGGCGGACGTACGTGGCAGGCGGCTGACACCCTCAAGAATGTCGTCGTCAAACTCATCGCCGCGGACGGAACTCAGTCCCCGCTCGTTATCGGAATCCCCGGCGACCGCAGCATTGACGAAAAGCGCCTTGAAGCGGCTGTGGCGCCCTCGATCGTGGCGCCGTTTGAAGCCGACGACTTCAAGAAGTACCCCATCTTGGTGCCCGGATACATCGGACCGCAGGTGCTAGGCGAAGAAAGCGAATCAGGTATTCGCTACCTCGTCGACCCGAGGGTAGCGAAGGGCACCGCGTGGTTGACGGGGGCAAACGCCTTTGAGCAGCATGCAGTTGATGTTGTTGCCGGCCGTGACTTCACCCCAGACGGAACGATCGAGGCGGCAGAAGTTCTCGAGGGCGACGCATGTCCGACGTGTGGCAGTGGCGTGACCTTGGCTCGCGGAATCGAGATCGGACACATCTTCCAACTCGGCCGTAAGTACGCCGAGGCGCTCGACCTCAAGGTGTTGGACGAGAACGGCAAGCAGGTCGTCGTGACGATGGGTTCGTACGGGATCGGAGTCTCGCGGGCGGTTGCCGCAGTTGCCGAACAACGTCACGACGACAAGGGTTTGTTGTGGCCGCGGTCGATTGCCCCGGCCGATGTCCACATAGTTGCGGCTGGCAAGGATGCGGAACTCCACGCGGCAGCGCTCGCAGTGGCGCAAGACCTCGAGGCCGCAGGTGTGCGCGTGCTCCTCGACGACCGAAAGGCGGCGTCGCCAGGCGTGAAGTTCAAGGACGCCGAACTCATCGGGATTCCTACGATCGTCGTTGTCGGGCGCGGTCTTGCCGATGGCGTCATTGAGATCAAAGACCGCGTTACCGACGAACGTCGCAATGTGGCCGTTGGCGATGCCGTGGCTGAGATCCTCGCCGAGATCGCAACTCATCCATAGATCTCGCGGCTGCGAGCCGGAAAACGCTTAGCTAGCCGGGAAATGCCTGGCTCGCTGCACCCCAACTGATCGCACGGGTACCGCATTCTTGGGCATTGCGCACCGCCCGTTCGCGCGACGCGTCTGCTGAGGTAGTGGCGACCGCCGCCCAGTTGCGGACGAGTCGTTGTTCGACCCCGATGGCGAGGGTCTTGGCTTGTGCAGGGGAGTCGATCTGTCCGGTCTCGTAGGCGGGTGCTGGTGGGGGCACCGGTGCCTGTAGTGCAGCGAGGTCAATTCGCAGTTCGTCGCGTAGTTGCCGATGGCTTTCCAACGCTCGCCGGGCGCGTGCTTGGTCCGCACCGGACGTGCGCGCTCCGATCACTCCGTAGGCGTACGTGGCGGCGTACTCGCCGTTGAGTGCTTGGGTGAGGTTCTCAATCGCCGCGTCGCTCATGGTGCTCCATTCGTCAGCACCGCAACGTGTTGTGATTCCGACGCGGCTATCAGTGCGAGATCCCAAACGAGTTCGGTACCAGACGCCTGCACGCTCGCTGAACGGCGTTCGCGGGCTGCCTCGCGTTCAGCAACGACAAGTTCCTTCACGGCTGCCTCCGCAGTCTGCGGGATCACCACACCCTTAAGATCAGCTGGTGCGGAATCGCCACCGACAGCTGACAGATGTTCGCTGTGTTGATCGCGGATTGGCGTGAGCTTGGCGGCGAGCGTTGGGAAGGCTGCAATCGTCGCGTCGTACCGCTTGATGAGGTCGTTCTCGCTGGTTGTCACTTGGCTGCGGACGATGTCGTCAGAATCGTTGTCCGGTGCGTCGCCACTGCTGCTGCAGGCTGCGAGTGTCGCCAATGGCGCGATGGCTCCTGCTTGTAACACCTGGCGTCGAGTCGGCATTGCGGTCACGGGCACAGCGTAGGCAACGGCGGTGGGTCTAGGATGACGCAGTACTGAAGATTTCGTTTGCACGCACCAACGACGGTTCGAAACGCAACGACAAACTACATAAGGAGTCGCACGATGGCAGCGGTATCGAATGAGCGCCTGGGAGCCCTTCTGGCCCCGGTAGTCGCCCTGACCGAGGTCGATCTCGAAGACGTGACGACCCGTAAGTCCGGCTCCCGTACCGTCGTGCTGATCACCATCGATCGTGATGGGGGCGTCGACCTCGACACTGTTGCGGTTGTGTCACGCAAGTGTGCGGATGCGCTGGAAGAAGACGGTGCCTTCGGAGAAGCGCCCTACGTCCTCGAAGTCTCCTCACCCGGTGTGGACCGGCCCCTGACCCAGGCGCGTCATTGGCGTCGGGCAAAGGACCGTCTTGTCAACATCGAGATGCTCGATGGTCGGCAGGTGCACGGTCGAATTGCGGAGACCACAGACGAGTCGGCTCAGATTCTTACCAAGACCGGAGTCGAGACTGTTGACTTCGCTGGCGTCGCGCGCGCGGTCGTCGAGGTTGAGTTCGGTAGCGGGAAGGGTGAGTAGCAATGGACATTGACGTTGCAGCGCTAAGGGCGTTGGTCACGGAGCGGGAGCTCTCCCTCGATACCGTTGTCACCAGCATTGAACAGGCGCTCCTGGTTGCGTACCACCACACGCCGGGTGCTCACCGGGATGCGCGAGTCGAGCTTGATCGGGTCACTGGACACGTGACCGTTTGGGCGCGGGAAGACCTCCAGGAAGTCGCTCCACTTGAAACCGCGGCGCACGCCGAGGACGTCGCAGTCGGCGACGCCGACGTCGATGCTGATGTCGAGCCCACCCGCGACACCCCACCAGTTCGGGTGCCGGAGCCACCGGTCCGGCGCGAGTTCGATGACACGCCACCGGAGTTCGGCCGCATCGCGGCGACGACAGCCCGCAACGTGTTGATGCAGCGGCTGCGTGAGGCCAACGATGACGTCACATTCGGAGAGTTCTCCGGACGTGAGGGCGACTTGGTGAGCGGCACAGTGCAGCAGTCGCGTGACCCACGGTCAGTTGCTGTCGAGTTGGGCAAGATCGAAGGGACCATCCCGGCGGCTGAACAGGTGCCAACTGATGACTACTCCCACGGAACGCGATTGAAGTGTCATGTCGTTGCTGTCCGCAAGGGGCCCAAAGGGGCGCAGGTCACGCTGTCGCGCACCCATCCTGAATTGGTTCGCAACCTGTTCAAGATGGAGTCTCCTGAGATTGCTGATGGAACAGTGGAGATCGTTGGCGTCGCGCGCGAAGCCGGGCATCGGTCAAAGATTGCGGTCCGAGCAACCATCGACAACGTGAACCCCAAGGGTGCCTGTATCGGGCCGATGGGGCAGCGCGTCCGTGCCGTCACTGCTGAACTGCAGGGCGAGAAGATTGACATCATCGACTGGGCAGACGACCCGGCGACATTTGTTGCGAACGCGCTGAGCCCGGCAAGGGTCAACAGCGTCGAAGTTGTCGATCTTGAGGCGCGCTCTGCCCGTGTTGTTGTGCCCGACTACCAATTGTCACTCGCTATTGGTCGTGACGGTCAAAATGCAAGGCTCGCGGCCCGTCTGACGGGCTGGCGCATCGATATTCACAGCGATGCCGAGCAACCAGATGGATCTTCAGCCCCAGATTCTCAAGCGGCGGACCGCGCCGAGCCGACCGGTGAGTGACCCGCGAGGTGCGCGCGGGGTAGACTTGCCCTCGGTTCTGAGTACACCGCTAGGACATTCGACAGCTGAGCGCAAGAATTCAGCGGCGGAAGACGGGCACCAACCCGTCAGAACGTGTGTTGGATGTCGTGAACGTGTGACCAAAACCGACCTGGTGCGGCTTGTCGCCATCGACGGAAGTCTGGTGATCGACAGGGAGTCCACATTGCCTGGTCGCGGTGCATACGTGCACTCACGATCTGATTGTGTGGATTCAGCACTTCGACGCAGGGCATTTCCTCGCGCGCTACGCGTGCAGGGAACACTCGACGCCGACACGGTGAGCGATTCGTTCGCCGCAGGATTTTCCTTAGCAGCCGATAGTTCAGGAGCAGTTGGATGAGCGCTCGATGAGTTACCAGCTATGAACCCGTATAGGCACGAATAGGGTCCGAGCATGCGCCCGGGCCAGGACGGAGAACAGTGGCCAAGGCCCG
>JBAYVO010000124.1:0-6637 GCA_041674545.1 Candidatus Nanopelagicales bacterium
GAAGCGGCGCCTCCCGAAGGCGCTGACTGTTGATCAAGTCGTCGCGATGCTCAACGCCCCGAACCCAGACGACGTGCTCGGCATGAGGGATCGCGCGCTCTTGGAGTTCCTCTACGCCACGGGCGCCCGGATCAGCGAGGTGCTTGCTCTCGAGGTCGACGACTTCGACCGTGATGCACCTGTGGTGCGCCTCAAAGGCAAGGGTGGCAAGCAGCGCCTCGTGCCCGTTGGCTCGCACGCCCGCCACGCCTTGGACACCTACCTCGTGCGTGCGCGGCCTGCGCTGTTGGAGAAGAGTAAGCACGGTCAGGCCGCACTGTTCTTGAATGCTTCCGGCGGTCGACTCTCGCGCCAGAGTGCGTGGCTGGTGATTAAGAAGGCCGCTGAGGCTGCTCATATCACGGCCACCGTCTCGCCCCACGTGATGAGACATTCATTCGCCACCCACCTGCTCGATGGGGGAGCCGACGTCAGAGTCGTCCAAGAACTGCTTGGCCACGCCTCGGTGGCAACCACTCAGATCTACACAATGGTGACGATTGACCGACTTCGTGAGGTCTATGCCACGTCACATCCGCGAGCGCTAAGCAAATAGTTGGCGAGTTAGCCCGTAAGTTCGGGCGTTACCCCTTAACGTAGTGCGGTGACCGTTAGCCCGGATGTCATCGACCTCACCACCGTCGACGCGCAGTCCACCGAACCCGATGCGCCCGCCGCGCCCACGGACGGCAGCTTCCAGGTTCACCTTGAAGAGTTCGCCGGGCCATTTGACGTACTGCTCAGCCTGATCTCCAAGCACAAGCTTGAAGTCACCGAACTTGCGCTCAGCCAAGTGACCGAGGAGTTCTGTGCTCACATCCGGAGCCAGGGCTCGGATTGGGACTTGGCTGAGGCGACGTCGTTTCTGGTCGTTGCCGCAACGTTGCTCGATCTCAAGGCTGCGCGCCTGCTGCCGAGCGGTGAAGTTGAGGACGAGGAAGACTTGGCGCTGCTTGAAGCACGCGATCTCCTTTTTGCCCGTCTCCTGCAGTATCGGGCGTTCAAAGAGGTCGCCGCGATCTTCGAATCGGAGATGCTCGAGCACGCCGGACGCTTGCCTCGATCCGTCGGTTTGGATCCGGCGTTCGCTGATCTCCTTCCTGAGGTCGTCATCTCGATCGGGCCCGACCGCCTCGCCGCTTTGGCGGCTTCTGCGCTGACGCCAAAGGTGATCCCAACGGTGGGGATTGACCACATCCACGCGCCCGCTATCAGCGTGGCTGAGCAAGGACAGATCGTTGCCACCCGGCTCGCGCGTGAGGGGTCGGCGACGTTCCGTTCGCTCATCAATGATGTGCAAGACATTTCGGTGATCGTCGCCCGGTTCTTGTGTTTACTCGAGCTCTTCCGGCAAGGTCGAATCGCGCTAGAGCAGGCCGCCGCCTTGGGTGATCTGCACGTTCGATGGACCGGCGATGAACCAGAAGAGGTCACCATCGAAAGCGAATTCGACGAAGCTGATCTCACACTTGAACAGTCCGCAGTTGGGGGAGAAACGAAGTGAATAGCGAAGACGTCGAGGGTGTTGCCACCGATGACGTTGTGACTGATATTGATGCGATCGTCGCGGTCGCCGAATCTGATGCACCCGATGAGGACGCGATCGCTGAGGTCGTGGTTGCCGATCTCACCGATGTTGCTGACGTGATCGATCTAGCGGACTCCGAGTCCGCTGAACCCATCGTCGACGTGGCGGAATCCACTGAGGATCTACCGGTTGTCGATGTGACGGACAAGGGTGTCGAGTCCCTCGTTGGTGGCGACGGGCCGAGTATCGAGTCAGCGCTTGAGGCAATCCTCATGGTCAGCGATCAGCCGATGACCGCGGTTGAGCTCGCGACGCTGCTTGCGGTTCCGACTGACGAGGTGGAGTCCACGCTGCTCGCGCTTGCAGCTGAGTACGTCGAAGCACAACGTGGCTTTGAACTGCGCATGGTTGACGGTGGCTGGCGCTTCTTCTCGGCGCAGCACTGTGCCGAGGTGGTCGCGAAGTTTGCCACCGACGGCAGGTCCGCGAAGCTCACGCAAGCAGCGCTGGAAACCCTCGCGGTCGTTGCCTACAAGCAGCCGGTCAGCCGTGCGCGAATCGGTGCGATCCGTGGGGTCAACGTGGACGGCGTGATGCGGACCCTCATGACGCGCGGCTTGGTGTCCGAGATCGAGACTGACCCGGCGACCGGCGCGGTGTTGTACGGAACGACCGGCTTCTTCCTTGAACGGATGGGCCTGGCTTCGTTGGCAGACCTTCCGCCGATCGAGGACCATCTTCCAGACCTGGCGGTGCTTGATGAACTCATCGAACCGGGGATCTAACCCCGCGGCCGAGGGCACTCGGCTTCAAAAGGTGCTCGCCGCGGCCGGCTTCGGTAGCCGGCGTCGGTGCGAGCAGTTGATTGACGAGGGTCGCGTCTCCGTTGACGGCAAAATCGTCACCCATCAAGGTGTACGAGTGAATCCGCGCGAGGTCGTCATTCGTGTTGACGATCAGCGGATCGCAGCACCTGCGGACACTGTCGTCCTCGCCATGAACAAGCCGGTCGGGTTCCTTACGGCGATGTCCGACGATCGCGGCCGGCCCTGTGTGGGCGACATCGTGCACGAATCGGAGTTCGGGGTTGGTAGCGGTGTTCACCAGCTGGCCCACGTCGGTCGCCTTGATGCGGACACCGAGGGCGTGTTGTTGTTCACCAACGACGGCGACCTCAGCCACCTGCTGACTCACCCGTCGTTCGGGGTGTCAAAGACCTACGTCGCGGGAGTCACCGGTGTCATGCGTCCCGGCGATATCAAGCGCCTCAAGCAAGGCATCAAGATTGATGACCGTCCCGTCGTCGTCGAGTCAGCCAAGATTCTCGATACCAGCCACATTGGCAGTCTCGTTGAGCTGACGATCCACGAAGGTCGTAACCGAATCGTGCGTCGTCTACTCGCGGAACTTGGCTTCCCGGTGGAGTCACTCATTCGCACGCGGTTCGGGTCGGTCAACCTTGGGCGGCTTCGTAGCGGCGATATTCGTAGCCTCAGCGAAGCTGAGATCGCCGGCCTAATGGATGCAGCCGAGCAGCGCAAGTAAAACCCCGACGCGCGCGTGTTTTAGCGCGGCGAGTGAATCTGCTGGTACTTACCGGCAGTGGTGTGGATAGGGTTCGCTTTAGCAATTCGTTAGGCGTGTCCTGCGGCCTGAATCGTGCGAGAGGGAGATGTTGTGCCAGTACGAGCGATCCGCGGCGCAACGTGTTTGACCGCCGACGACAAATCCGAGATGAACGAGGCAGTCTCGGAGTTGCTGCTCGACATGTTGAGTGCCAACGGATTGAGCCCGGACGACGTCATCAGTGTGCTCCTCACCTCCACGCCTGACCTGGTGTGTGGGTTTCCCGCGGCGGCGGCTCGCGGAGTTGGCTTCGCCGAAGTTCCGCTGATCTGCGCCCAAGAGATCGATGTCGACGGAGCGCTTGCGAAGACCGTGCGCGTGATGATGCACGTCGAGACCGATCTTGCACGTGGCGCTGTGACACACGTGTTCACCCGAGGCGCTCAAGTGTTGAGGGAAGACCTCGCGCGATGAACGCTGATCGCGAGGGTGACCGGACCGTTCTCGTCATCGGGACGGGGCTCATAGGAGCATCCATCGGCCTGGCCTTGCGCTCGGCCGGGGTCACGGTGTGGCTTCAGGACAATGACCCTGCCACCTGTCAGCAGGCCATCGACCGTGGCGCTGGCGTGCCGCTGGATTCAGCTGCTGCCCCTGATCTGGTTGTGGTGGCAGTTCCACCGCGCGCGATCGCCGACGTTGCCGCCGACAGCCTGCAGCGCTACCCGCTGGCCACCGTCACCGACGTTGCCAGTGTGAAGGCAGCCCCGCTCGCGCGGTTACACGGACTGGTTGCGGACACGTCACGGTTTGTTGGGGGTCACCCGATGGCCGGGCGTGAAGTGTCGGGTCCTGCAGGCGCACGCGCGGACTTATTTGAGGATCGCCTGTGGGTCATTACGGCGCTTGAGAATGCGCCACCTGCGCGAGTCGCCGATGTGTCGTGGCTGGCGCGAACCTGCGGTTCACTCGTGGTGGAGCTGGAGGCGTCTGAACACGATCGCGCAGTTGCGTTGACCTCGCACACGCCGCAGATCCTGGCGTCCCTGCTGGCCGCGCAACTTGCGGATGCGGACCCGTCCGATGTTGCAGTCTCTGGCCAAGGGCTGCGCGACATCACCCGGTTGGCCGATTCGGGGCCTGAGTTGTGGTCGCAGATCATCGGGAGCAATGCCCCGGAGATCATCGCGGTGCTCGACCGGGTCGCGGCGGAACTCGCTGAGGTTCGCGACGCGCTCGCCGAACAGGCGCTCGTTGGCGAAGCGGGTAGCGATGCGGCGATCGAACCCGTCCGCAAGGTGCTTGAGCGGGGCAACGAAGGGCGTCGAGCGCTGCCAGACAAGCACGGCGGCACCGCACACGAGTACGACGTAGTCCCCGTCGTCGTCGACGACAAACCTGGTGAACTCGCTCGACTCTTCGCCGCTGCTGGCGAGGCAGGGGTGAACCTCGAGGATGTGCGGATCGAGCACACGGTGGGTCGCTTGCGGGCGATCATCGAGTTGGATGTTTCCCCTGCGACTGCGCCGCGGCTTCGTGAAGTGCTGGCCGCCGGTGGCTGGCAGGTCCGCGGATAACGAAACGACTACGCTGGCCCCTATGCCTGGATTGAGTGAACAGCCGCGTCATCACGTGATCGCAATCGATGGGCCTTCGGGATCTGGCAAGTCGAGTGTGTCCAAAGCGGCTGCGTCGACGTTCGGGTTCCGCTATCTCGATACCGGCGCGATGTACCGCGCGGTTGCGCTGTGGATGGCCGAGCACGGCGTCGACGTGAATGACGCAGCGGCCGTTGCCGCGAACGTCGAGAACGTTGTACTGGAGAGCGGAACGGACCCCCTGAACCCAGGAATCTTCGTTGACGGCCGCGATGTTGAGGCAGCGATTCGCACCGAGGAAGTCACGTCTGCTGTGTCGGCGGTCAGCGCAGTTCCGGCGGTCCGCACGGCGATGGTTGCGCGCCAACGAGCCGAGGTCGAAGAGGCGGTTGCCGCGGGCACTGGAATCGTCGTTGAGGGGCGCGATATTGGAACCACAGTGTTGCCAAACGCTGACCTGAAGGTGTTCTTGACCGCCGATCAAGAGGCACGCGCTGCACGCCGCGCAGCCCAGGATGAGGCTGAGGGCCGCGGTGGCGAAGTCTCCGCGACTGCCGAATCACTCGCCGCTCGCGATGCCGCTGACTCCTCACGCAAGGCGTCCCCACTGACAAAGGCCGACGGCGCGATCGAGATCGACGCGACGTTCTTGTCGTTTGCTGAGGTTGTCGCCGAGGTCGAATCACTGATTCGAGGCGACGAGTAATGGCGGCCGTGGCAACTCCGATTCCGAAGTCGGGTCCTGTTCCGAGTGCGCGTGGAGCAGCCAACGGACGCAACATCGGGCGGATGCTGTTCAAGGGTCTCTACGACGTCGAGGTTTACGGTGCGCAATCCGTTCCCAGGCGTGGCCGGGCAATCGTTGCTGCGAACCACCTGGGCTTCCTTGATGGGCCGTTGCTCTTCAGTGCCGCTCCTCGCCCGATCCACCTTGTTGCGAAGTCTGAGCTCTTTGAACCCCCGCTAGATCGGATCCTCAAAGGTGCCGGGCAGATCAAGCTCGACTACGAATCAGCGGACCGTGATGCCGTGCAGACCGCGCTGCGGGTGCTTGAGGATGGTCGGGCGGTGGGGATCTTTCCTGAGGCCCACCGTGGCCGTGGAGACTTCTCGCGGATCCGCCACGGAGTGGCGTACTTGCACAGCCGCACGAACGCCCCGATCGTGCCCGCCGCAATCTTTGGGACGCGGTTGACCGGGATGGGGAAGAATGAGCTTCCGAAGGTTCGTTCACAGCTAGCGGTGGTGTTCGGTGAGCCGTTCACCGTGCCAGCGCTCGGCGACATCGACTCCAGAGCAACGCTGGCGGCGATGGGGGAGTCGATCAGGCAGCGCCTTGCTGACCACGTCGATGCCAGCATCGCCCGCTATGACTTCGAACTACCTGATGACGTACCGACCGACCAAACAGTAGGGAATCTCTGATGTCAGACGAACAAGACGGCGGTGCCGTCGGCAGCGATGAGTTTGACGCCAGGACCGAAGGCGAGTTTGAGGTCTTCGAGGTCGACGCCGATACGGACGAAGAGGCAGCGGCGCTGGCAGCGGCGCGCGCCGAGTTTGGTGACTTCGAGGTCGTTGACGAGCGCGGGGCGGACGACGATGTCGCAGTGCCAGTCGTGGCGATCGTCGGGCGGCCCAACGTGGGGAAGTCGACGCTGGTCAACCGGATCATCGGGCGTCGGGCAGCAGTCGTTGAGGACATCCCTGGGGTGACGCGTGACCGCGTTCGCTACGACGCGGAATGGTCCGGGCGACGGTTCTCGATCATTGACACGGGTGGCTGGGATCTGCGCAGCAAGGGTCTGGCGTCGCAGGTCAGCGAGCAGGCGCGCCGCGCAGCGATCGACGCCGACATGGTGGTGCTCGTTGTCGACACCACTGTGGGCGCCACCGACGCCGACAC
>JBAYVO010000125.1:0-6583 GCA_041674545.1 Candidatus Nanopelagicales bacterium
TCAAGTTCGCGGTAGGTGCGCTCAATCTCGGCGTACCAGTCCTGCCAGACGGTGTTGTTCATTTCTTGCCAGGTTGTCCCGTG
Organism: Candidatus Nanopelagicales bacterium; assembly: GCA_041674545.1. Lineage (GTDB taxonomy): Bacteria > Actinomycetota > Actinomycetes > S36-B12 > UBA10799 > UBA10799. Next base: position 84 of record JBAYVO010000125.1, read on the forward strand.
CCCCGGAAGTCGCGGTGCCCGAACGGTGAAACCGGCCTTTGCGAGGTGCCTCGCCCACGGCTTCACCGACTTGGGTTGGCCCGTGAACCCATGGCTCACAATGATCCCGATGTTGTTTCCGTCGTGAGCGAATGGCTCAGCATCTGGCAACAGCGGCACGGATACTCCTTAGAGGCTTTGAGTGAGACGCCATGACTGGTGGTGAGGCAGGCGCACAAATGCGGGTCAACACAGATACTCGCACGCGCGAAGCCGCCGCCATAACACCACCCATATCTGGGTCAGTTGTGTGGAGTGCATTGCCGCGGTACCTGCTCGGGCTTTAGGGTAAGCGTGCAGTCGCCGGGTTTCGGCGTGCGTTGTGCTTGGCGAACGTCGGTGAGAGGAGAAGTACTTCAGTGCTGTACTGGGTACTCAAATACATCCTCCTCGGGCCGCTGCTGCGCGTGCTGTACCGGCCGAAGGTCACTGGGCTTGAAAATGTTCCGGCCGACGGCCCGGTGATTATGGCGATCAATCACAACTCCTTCATGGACTCCATCTTCTTGCCACTAGTGGTGAAGCGTCCGATGACGTTCCTGGCGAAAGACGAATACTTCACCACCCCAGGATTCAAGGGCTTCTGGATGAAGACCTTCTTCAAGGGTGTGGGGCAAGTCCCGATTGACCGTTCTGGCGGCAACGCGAGTGAGGCTGCACTCCGAACTGGTGTGCGTGTGCTTGATGGCGGGAACATTCTGGGGATCTACCCTGAAGGGACCCGGTCACCTGACGGCAAGCTCTACCGTGGCCACACCGGCGTGGCCCGGATGGCGCTAGCGGCCGGCGCGCCGGTGATCCCTGTCGCCCTGCACGGGACTCGCGACGTCCAGCCGCCGAACAAGACTCTTCCACGAGTTCGCAAGATCGCGATCGATATTGGCGCGCCGCTAGATTTCTCTCGGTACGACGGTATGGACAACGACCGCTTCGTGTTGCGGTCTATGACAGACGAGATCATGTACGAAATCATGCAGCTGTCGGGGCAAGAGTATTCCGACATGTATGCGGCGAAGGCGAAGAAGCTGATCTCCGAGCGTTCACGAGCGGCCGCCGCAAGCGCTGGCGACGATGCCAGCCCAAGTGCGTCTGTGGCACCGCAAGACTCAGACTCGGCGCCGCTCGCGTCCTAGGAACGTTGGCTACTTCGGCGTGAGGACAATTGCGGTATCGCCGTAGTTGTTGCTGGAGCAGGACGAAATTGTCGACACGAGGGCACCAGTGTTCTGGGTGCCCGACGGGCCGGTGTAGGTGAAGTCGGGGCTCGAGCCGCCACACCCGGACTTGCCCTCGACGCCAAACCCGATGAAAGTCAGACCGTTATCGGCCTTGACCGCCTGGCTCTTGCTCTGGAGTCGAACACTTGCGAACTCGCCGGCGTTGTTTGACAGGTTGAGTCGAAATGGGTTACCCCTCGCCGTGTAGTTCGGGGTGAGTTGCACACTGAGCGTTTGCCCAGCCTTGACCGTGGCACCCTGAAATCCCTGTGGGTACGCGTGATCAGGCCGGAGTTGGCCTCGCCAGTCAAAGTTCTCGACCTGCGAAACCCGCACCACCACATCGGTCTTGAGGTTGTTCGTCAGCGTGACCTGCTCGCCAAGCACGTCGGCTCCCTGTGCACTGCGGTCGCCAGGAGAGTCGCTTGCCGAGATCGACGCAGCGGCATCGCCTTCCGCATTCGTTGAGCACCCGCTGATGGTGACGACTGCGACGCCTACTGCAGCGACGAGGCCTACGAGCCTGTGCTTCTTGGTGGTGTTGAGCGTGCGCATGGTTTCTCCTGGTCCGTTGGGTGTGAAGTGCTTATACCCGGACGGCGTCCAGAATAAATCAATGGCGTGGAGCTACTTGCTGACTGCCGTCGCCCAGCCCTTTGTGCGCTCGACGGCAACGCGCCAGCGGCGGTGGGATTGTTCATCACGGTCCTGGGGTTCAAACGTCCGATCAGAACGCCACGTCTTCGCCAGTTCTTCCTTGTTCGGCCAGAAGCCCGTTCCAAGTCCGGCAAGGAATGCAGCACCGAGGCCCGTCGTCTCGAGGATCTCGCTGCGGACCACGGGAACCTTGATCTGGTCGGCCTGTGCTTGGCACAAGAAGTTGTTTGCCGCTGCACCGCCGTCGACCGTCAAGCGCGGTAGTGAGACGTCGGCTTCGTTGACCATCACGTCGACCACGTCGCGGACCTCGAAGGCGATTGCCTCGAGCGTCGCGCGAACCACGTGAGCGCGGGTGGCGCCACGGGTGAGGCCAAAGATGGCTCCACGGGCGTTCGGATCCCAGTCCGGCGCCCCGAGTCCCGTCAGTGCTGGGACAAAGACGACTCCAGCGGAGTTGGGTACCGAATTGGCAAGGTCCTCGGTTTCAGAGGCACTCTCAATCAACCCAAGGCCATCGCGCAACCACTGGACTGCTGATCCGGTCACGAAGATCGCACCTTCGAGTGCGTAGGTAAGGGTGCCGTCGGGATGCTTCCACGCAACGGTCGACAGCAGTCCGGCGTCCGATCGGACGATCTTGTCGCCGGTGTTGACGAGCACGAACGAACCGGTTCCGTATGTGCACTTGCTGGAACCCACCTCAAAGCAGGCTTGGCCAAACAGTGCAGCCTGTTGGTCGCCAGCGATCCCAGCGATCGGAATCTCGAGCCCGCTAAAGACCGTCGGATCGGTCATCCCAACCTGACCGTACGACGGCACGACCTCGGGCAGTGCATCAATCGGCACCCCGAAGAGATCGCAGAGTTCTTGGCTCCACTCGCCAGTGTGAATATCGAACAGCAGCGTGCGCGAAGCGTTAGAGGCGTCCGTGACGTGCGTGATCCCACGCGTCATCCGCGCAATGAGGTACGAGTCAATCGTTCCGATTGCGGTCCGGCCTTCCTTGACGCCTGCCCAAATGTGAGGCTCTTGCTTGGCGATCCAGGACAGCTTCGTGGCGGAGAAGTAGGGATCGAGGCGCAGGCCAGTGAGTTCAGAGACGCGGGCTTCGTGCCCGTCTGCCTTGAGTTGATCGCAGAAGCCTGCAGTGCGGCGGTCTTGCCACACGATCGCCATGCGCGCGCTGCCGAGCGTCTCACGGTCCCAGAGGACAATCGTCTCGCGTTGATCGGTGATGCCGACAGCTGTGGGCGCGCCGTGTTCAGCAATTGCGGGGGACTTGAGGACCTGATCGAGGCTCGAAAGGGTGGCGGCCCAGATTTCATTCGGATCATGTTCAACCCAGCCGTCAGCGGGGAAGTGCTGCGGGAACTCGGTGTATCCGCGCGCCACCACCTTTGCTTCGTGGCTGACGAGCAGCGCTGTTACTCCGGTGGTCCCTGCGTCAATTGCCAGAATCGTCATGGTCCCTGACCCTAGCGATCAACTTCACAACATGCCTGCCTCGCGCAGCGCTCGGGTGAGTGAACCTGATTCCGGTCGGTCACAACCGCTAGGGTTCGAAACTATGACTGTGCGCAAAGTAGCAATGTTGACGGCCGGCGGTTTGGCACCCTGTTTATCAGCGTCGGTTGGAGGCCTGATCGAGCGCTACACCGAGATCGCTCCCGACGTTGAGATCATCGCGTATCTCGACGGCTACGACGGGTTGTTGCGTGGCCGCTCGATCACGATCGGAGCCGAGGAGCGAGCCGGTGCCGGAGTGCTCAAGCAATTCGGTGGGAGCCCGATCGGCAATAGTCGGGTCAAGTTGACGAACGTCGAAGACTGCGTGAAGCGCGGACTCGTCGCTGAGGGTGAGGATCCGCTCAAGGAAGCGGCGGATCAGCTGACGCGCGATGGCGTACAGGTGCTTCACACCATCGGTGGCGACGACACCAACACCACTGCGGCAGATCTTGCTGCGTACCTGCATGAGCACAATTACGAGCTCACCGTGGTCGGTCTGCCGAAGACGATCGACAACGACGTGTATCCCATCAAGCAATCCCTTGGCGCGTGGACCGCGGCCGAACAAGGTTCACGGTTCGCCCAGAACGTGATCGCGGAGCATTCTGCCAATCCGCGGTCGCTGATCATCCATGAAGTGATGGGGCGTCATTGCGGATGGCTCACGGCCGCCACATCGGTCGAATATCGGACGTGGTGGAGCAAGCAGCAATGGCTCCCAGGCGCCGGTCTGGACGCACGTGGTTGGGATATTCACGCGGTGTTCATCCCCGAACTTGGAATCGACTTGGCTGCTGAGGCGCAGCGATTGCGCACCGTCATGGATGAAGTTGGAAACGTGAACATCTTCTTGTCCGAGGGTGCCGGCCTCGACAGCATCGTGGCCGAACTTGAGGCCTCCGGTGCTGAGGTACCGCGCGACCCGTTCGGTCACGTGAAACTCGACAAAGTCAATCCGGGTCAGTGGTTTGCCGACCAGTTCGCTCACATGCTTGGGGCCGAGAAGACACAGGTGTTCAAGAGTGGCTACTTCTCGCGGGCGGCGGCGGCGAACGAGGCTGACCTCGGCCTCATTCGTGCATGCACTGACCTCGCTGTTGATGCCGCACTGCGCGGTGAGGGTGGCGTGATTGGGCAGGATGAGGATCAAGGCGACGTCTTGCGTCCGATCGAGTTCCCGCGGATCAAGGGTGGGAAGCCATTTGATGTGGAACTGCCGTGGTTCGATGAACTCTTGGTCGGCATTGGGCAGCCAAAGGGTGCGAAGATCCAGCACTAATGTGATCCCAGTTGCTGGTTGCCCTCGACGAGCCAGCAAGGTTGCGACTCGGGAGGGCCGCCAGTGAGCACTGCATCGGCCGAACCGGCACACGCGCCGAGCGTTTCGCCACCGCATGCTGCGATCGCGTTGACCACGCTGATTCTGGGCGCGTTCGTTGCGAACATCAACTTGTCGATTGCGAACGTGGCACTTCCCGACATCGGCCGCGACCTCGACGCGACGACGGTTCAACAGACGATGGTTGCCTCGATGTTCACGATGGGGTTGGCCGCTTCGGTGCTGTACCTCGGGGCCATCGGCGACCGGTACGGTCGGCGCAAACTTCTGCTTTGCGGTGCGGTGTTGACAATTCCTGCCGGACTTGCTTCCGCCTACGCGCCCAACATTGAGTTCCTGATCGGCGCACGGTTCGTCGCAGGCCTCGCTGCTGGGCTGATGTTCCCCACCACGTTGTCCCTGCTCTCAGCGCTCTGGCGCGGCGCGGCCCAGACCCGCGCGATCGCGCTGTGGTCCGGTGTCGGTGGCGGGGCAGCGGCACTCGGCGGGGTAATCGGCGGAGCGATGCTTGAAGTCTTCTGGTGGGGTTCGGTGTTCTTGTTCGCGTTGCCGTTGGCAGTGGTTGTCATCGTGCTCGCGCTCCGAGCGTTGCCAGCGAAGGCGGGCGAAGAAGACGTGCCAGTGGATCACCTCGGCGGCGTCCTGTCGGTTATCGCGGTGGCGTCCCTGATTATGGGAATCCAGACACTTCCCAACGGCTTCAGCGCTTCGATGGGCCTACTTTTCGCAACTGCATTGATTGCCGGGGTGTTGTTCTTCTGGCGCCAGAAGCGGGCACCACGTCCGCTTGTAGACCTTGACGCCGCAAGCGTGCCTACGTTCTGGGTTGCCGCGCTCGCGGGCACCATCACCTTCGGGTCGTTGATGGGTGCGCTGTTCCTTGGGGCACAGTTCACCCAGAACGTGTTGGGCTACGACAGCCTGGAAGCCGCGCTCATGACGCTGCCGATGTCGTTGATGCTCATCATTATTTCCCCGTTCGCGGGCCGGATGGTTCAGGCCCGTGGGTCTCGCGTCACCCTTGCATTCGGCCTGGTTGTGGTCGCGGTCGGATTCATCATCATGATTGTTACTTGGCACGAGGGTGCCAGCATGTTTGTCGTCTTACTCTCCTACGCGGTCGTCGGTGCTGGCGTTGGTGCGTGCGCGACGCCCGCGGCGCACGCACTGATGGCTTCACTGCCGGTCTCACGGGCAGGGATGGGATCGGCCTTCACAGACCTCACACGTGACTTTGGTGGCGCAATCATGCAAGCCGTCATGGGCACGCTGCTCGCGGTGGTTTACGCGAACTACTTCCGCAACGCATTCGCCAACCTGCCGCCGCAAGAGGCCGCCAACCTCTCGCAGGAGGCCGCTGAACAGATGGTCGGTTCCTACCAGGGAGCGGAGCAGGTGGCGCAGAGCTACCCGCAAGCGAGTGCCGAACGCGTGATCGCGGCAGCAAATGAGGCGTTCACCGAAGGTAAGTCGGTCGCCTACATCTTGGCTCTTGTGCTGACGTTGATTGCGCTCGTCCTCGTCCTGTGGAAGTACCCACGACGTGCTCCGGAGCGGGCATTCTTTGCACAGATGCAAGAGCAGTCAGCGGCAGAAGAAGCGGCGTCGGCAAATGCCGCAGGCGCCTAAGCGGGGTCAAGCGTTACCCTTCTAGGTGTGACTTCACAGCTGCGCCCGGCGCCCGGGTTCGAATCGGCAGCAGGTTCTGAACTCCCGACGGTTGTTCAATGGCCTGA
>JBAYVO010000126.1:0-6577 GCA_041674545.1 Candidatus Nanopelagicales bacterium
ACTACTTATTAATCTTGGTGACGCGGCCGGCGCCTACGGTGCGGCCACCTTCACGAATTGCGAACTTCAGTCCGTCTTCCATGGCAACTGGCTGGATGAGCGCAACGGTCATCTCAGTGTTGTCGCCCGGCATGACCATTTCGGTTCCCTCTGGAAGGGTCACGACGCCGGTCACGTCCGTGGTGCGGAAGTAGAACTGTGGACGGTAGTTGTTGAAGAACGGGGTGTGGCGTCCGCCTTCGTCCTTGCTCAGGATGTAGGCCTGAGCTTCGAAATCGGTGTGTGGGGTCGTCGTGCCTGGCTTGACGATGACCTGTCCACGCTCGACATCTTCACGCTTCGTTCCACGAAGAAGAAGTCCGACGTTCTCGCCAGCCTGTCCTTCGTCGAGCAGCTTGCGGAACATCTCGATGCCGGTGACGGTGGTCTTGGTCGAACCTTCGCGGATACCAACGATTTCGATTTCTTCGTTGACCTTGACTATTCCACGCTCGATACGACCGGTAACAACCGTTCCACGACCGGTGATGGTGAAGACATCTTCAACCGGCATGAGGAAGGGCTTGTCAACGTCGCGCTCTGGCGTCGGGATGTACTCGTCGACTGCGTTCATGAGCTCGAGGATTGACTCGCCCCACTTGGCATCGCCATTGAGTGCTGGGAATGCTGCAACCTGAACGACCGGGCAGTCATCGCCTGGGAATTCGTAGCTGCTGAGCAGTTCGCGAACTTCGAGCTCAACGAGCTCGAGGATCTCTTCGTCGTCAACCATGTCGCACTTGTTGAGCGCAACGACGATCGAGGGGACGCCGACCTGGCGGGCCAGGATGACGTGTTCCTTCGTCTGCGGCATCGGGCCGTCGGTCGCTGCAACCACGAGGATTGCACCGTCCATCTGGGCTGCGCCGGTGATCATGTTCTTGATGTAGTCAGCGTGTCCAGGGCAGTCAACGTGTGCGTAGTGACGCGACTCTGTCTGGTACTCGACGTGCGCGATCGAGATCGTGATACCGCGCTGACGCTCTTCCGGCGCCTTGTCGATCATGTCGAACGCTGAAGCTTCGTTCAGGTCCGGGTACTTGTCGTGCAGCACCTTGGTGATCGCCGCTGTAAGCGTCGTCTTTCCATGGTCAATGTGACCAATGGTGCCGATGTTGACGTGGGGCTTAGTCCGCTCGAACTTTGCCTTCGCCACTGGGGCCTCCTCATTACTTTGATTGGTCCGGTGCTGCCCCACTCCCCTGTGGAGTGGGCCGGGACTTTGGGTTTGGTATTCGGTTGTCTAGTAGTTATGGGTTAGTACAGGGGGTTCGTAAACCGCTACGCGGTGTTATTCACCCTTAGCCTTCGCAATAATCTCTTCCGCCACGTTATTTGGAACTTGGGCGTAAGAATCAAATTGCATCGAGTAGCTTGCGCGACCCTGGGTGCGGCTGCGGAGGTCGCCTACGTAGCCGAACATCTCGCTCAGCGGAACCAGTGCAGCAACGACTCGGGCACCGTGGCGCTCGTCCATCGACTGGATCTGGCCGCGACGTGAGTTGAGGTCGCCGATGACGTCACCCATGAAGTCTTCCGGGGTGGTGACTTCGACTGCCATGACTGGCTCAAGCAGCGCTGGTCCGGCGCGACGTGCGCCTTCCTTGAACGCCATCGAACCGGCGATCTTGAACGCCATTTCCGAGGAGTCAACATCGTGGTACGCGCCGTCGATCAGAGTGACCTTGACGTCGACCATGGGGAAGCCGGCAAGTACGCCGTTCTCCATGGCGTCCTGGCAACCGGCATCGACCGACGGGATGTACTCGCGTGGGATACGTCCGCCAGTGACCTTGTTGACGAACTCGTAGCCAGTCTCTGAACGACTGTCCTCTTCTTCTTCGCCTGTCGGTGCGTTTGGCTCGATGGCGATGATGACGCGACCGAACTGACCGGAGCCACCCGTCTGCTTCTTGTGGGTGTATTCGATCTTCTCGACGGCCTTGGTGATGGTTTCGCGGTACGCAACCTGCGGCTTGCCAACATTGGCTTCAACGTTGAACTCGCGACGCATACGGTCAACGAGGACCTCAAGGTGAAGCTCGCCCATACCGGCGATGATGGTCTGGCCAGTCTCTTCGTCCGAGTGAACGCGGAACGTCGGGTCTTCGTCCGAGAGACGCTGAATTGCGACGCCGAGCTTGTCTTGGTCGCCCTTCGTCTTCGGCTCAATCGCAACCTCGATGACGGGAGCCGGGAAGGTCATGGACTCAAGGATGACCGGGTTCGCGGGATCGCACAACGTCTCGCCAGTGGTGGTGTCCTTCAGACCCATCACAGCAACGATCTCGCCAGCGCCGACCGATTCGATCTCTTCGCGCTTGTTCGCGTGCATTCGGTAGATCTTTCCGATGCGCTCCTTGCGGCCCTTGACGCTGTTGAGCACCGCGGTGCCCGTGTTCAGGGTTCCGGAGTAGACACGAACGTAGGTGAGCTTGCCGAGGTGCGGGTCAGCAGCAATCTTGAAGGCAAGCGAAGCGAATGGCTCGGACGCATCTGGCTGACGATCGATCTCGACCGATTCGTCGCCTGGCTTGTGGCCCTTGATGGCTTCGATGTCCAGCGGCGACGGCAGGTAACGAACCACTGCGTCGAGCATGGGCTGAACACCCTTGTTCTTGAACGCTGAACCGGTGAGGATCGGGTTGACCGTGTTGGCCAGCGTTGCACGACGGATCGCTGCGTGCAGTTCTTCGACAGTGGGTTCGGTTCCTTCTAGGAACTTCTCCATCATTTCGTCGTCGGCTTCGGAGATGGTCTCGATGAGCGCTTCGCGCCACTTGGCGGCCTCGTCGGCCAGGTCGGCGGGAATCTCTTCGACGGTGTAGTCCTCGCCGATTTGAGTCTCGCCGCGCCATACCAATGCGCGCATCTCGATCAGGTCGACAACGCCAATGAAGTCGCCTTCAGCGCCGATCGGGATCTGCAGCACAAGGGCGTTTGCGAGCAAACGCGACTTGATGGTGTCGACGCACATGAAGAAGTCAGCACCGGTGCGGTCCAGCTTGTTGACGAAGCACATACGCGGAACGTTGTACTTGTCGGCCTGGCGCCACACCGTCTCTGACTGCGGCTCAACACCTGCGACGCCGTCAAAAACGGCCACCGCGCCGTCGAGGACTCGCAGTGACCGCTCAACCTCGACCGTGAAGTCCACGTGTCCAGGGGTGTCAATGATGTTGATCTGGTGGTCTTTCCAGTGACAGGTCGTCGCGGCGGACGTAATGGTGATGCCGCGCTCCTGCTCCTGCTCCATCCAGTCCATCGTTGCGCCACCGTCGTGAACTTCACCGATCTTGTAGTTGATACCGGTGTAGAACAGGATGCGCTCAGTGGTCGTGGTTTTACCCGCGTCGATATGCGCCATGATCCCGATGTTGCGGACCTTGGCGAGGTCTGTTGCAGTTCCGGCGGTAGCCACGAAATTCTCCTGCTGTTCTGGTGGTGGTTAGAAAGTGGGTTGGGTGCTGAGTTACCAGCGGTAGTGGGCGAACGCCTTGTTGGCTTCGGCCATCTTGTGGGTGTCTTCGCGCTTCTTGACGCTTGCCCCGAGGCCGTTGCTGGCATCCAGGATCTCGTTCATGAGGCGCTCAGTCATCGTCTTTTCACGGCGATCGCGTGAGTATCCGATGAGCCAACGCAGCGCGAGAGTCGTCGAGCGGGCGGGCTTGACCTCAACGGGCACCTGGTAGGTCGCACCACCGACGCGGCGGCTGCGGACCTCGAGAGCCGGCTTGATGTTGTCGAGCGCGCGCTTCAACGTGGAGACGGGCTCGACGCCAGTCTTCTCGCGGCAGCCTTCGAGGGCGCCGTACACGATTGATTCGGCAGTCGACTTCTTGCCGTCGAGCAGAACTTTGTTGACCAATTGGCTGACCAGCGGCGATGAGTACACCGGATCAACGATGATTGGCCGCTTCGGAGCTGGGCCTTTACGAGGCATCTTTGCTTAACCCTTTTCCTTCTTGGCGCCGTAACGGCTGCGCGCTTGCTTACGGTTCTTCACACCTTGGGTATCGAGCGCACCGCGCACGACCTTGTAACGAACGCCGGGGAGGTCCTTCACACGACCACCACGCACGAGCACGATTGAGTGCTCCTGCAGGTTGTGCCCGACGCCGGGGATGTAGGCCGTGACCTCGATACCGCTGGAAAGGCGCACACGTGCGACCTTTCGAAGCGCCGAGTTCGGCTTCTTTGGAGTAGTTGTGTAGACACGAGTACAGACCCCACGGCGCTGTGGGCTTCCTTTGAGCGCGGGGGTCTTGTTCTTCGAGACCTTGTCCTGTCGGCCCTTGCGGACCAACTGCTGGATGGTGGGCACCGAGTCTCCGATACGTACGAGGGTTATTGGTTGGCAGTTGCGATTGCTCGCAACGTCGTGCTGTCTTCAGTGTTGAGTTTGTTCATCTTTCTTGTTATTACCGTTTTCGAGCCACTTAGTCACCCCAATTTCTCCGACCCCCGCGTTCGGGCGTGTCGCGCCTGTGAGGCACACAAGGCCCCCACAGTCGAAACTGGCCACTCGACGTTTTGGTCGAAACCGCTACCTCACGCAATGCCCGCCGCGCACTGGCCTGATCGGCAGTTGTTGACTGCAGTCAGAACCCGCACTTGATTGCGGAACATTCCCGACTGCTCCACGCCGTAGCGTGAAGCAAATCCGTACTGTGATGGAGCAGAGTGCTTGGGGTGTCCCAGGCACGAAAGACTAGGTTACCCGACGGTGTACTCGTGGGTCAAAGCCGGGAGGGCATGACGCTCGTCACGCCGGGACCAAGGCCTCGATTCTTGAGCAATTGACCCAGCCTGCCCGCACTACCTTCCCGCGGCAGATAGCCTGCAACTCCCGGCTCAACCTTGGAGTGAGAACGATGAGCATCGACGCCACCAGTGCCCCCCTGGCAGTCCCCCGCTGGATGTTGCCCGGCTGGGCGATCAAGTGGCTGTTGGTTGTGGCTGGCTTCATCGGCTGTGCGGCTGCGGCCGAACTCACCATCGAGAAGATTCGCCTCCTCGCTGACCCGAACTACGTTCCGAGTTGCAGCTTCAATCCGATCCTGAGTTGCGGATCCGTCATGTCAAGTCCGCAGGCCTCGGTCTTCGGCTTCGCGAACTCGATCATCGGAATCATTGCGTTTGCCGCGGTGCTCACGATCGGCATGGGAATGCTCGCCGGAGCGACCTACAAGAGATGGTTCTGGATCGGCCTGCAACTTGGCACGATCTTCGGAATCGGCTTCGTGCACTGGCTAATGGTCCAGAGCCTTTACGACATTCAGAAGCTCTGCCTGTACTGCATGTTCGTGTGGATCGCGATGATCCCAACATTTGTTGGTGTCACGTTGTTCAATCTCAGGACGGGCGTGATCCCACTACCTGAGGGCGCCCGCAAGTTCTTCGAAGGTCTCGCGCGCTTTGGTTGGGCGATTGTGTTGATCTGGTACGCGATCATCTTCGCGCTAGTCATCATCCAGTTCCCGAATGTGCTGTCGTTCTAACCAAATGCCGAAAAAGATCAGATCGCCTAAACCGCTACCACTGCGTCGAGTTGGCGTGTCATTGACCTAGGACTACCCGTCGTAGCGGGTGTAGGTCGGGTACGGGGTCCCGAAATCGCTCGTTGCAGCACCCAGGATGATCATGAGGGCAATCGTGCCGATGATGATCAACGGATAGAACACGATGTTGAGCCACGAAATAATCTTCGCGGCCGTCACAAAACCCTCGCCGGTCTGCCATCCGCCTGACTGTTCAATCTCCTTCTTGCCCTTACTGGCGAACACCAGCGCAACAATGGCCGGAATGATTGGGCAGATCACCCAAGAGACCAAAGCCAGGACGAACGCGACGATGGCGTTGTTGTTGGTCTGTGGCGCCGGCGCTTGCGGTACGCCGTAGCCAGGTGTGGGCGCATAGCCGCCAGCAGGTGGCAATGCGTAACCACCTCCGGGTGGCGGAACAGGGGCAACCGGTGGGGCAATCGGGGCGACTGGCGGCACAGGGGGCACTGGCGGTTGTTGCCCGGCACCATCGTTTGGTTGAGACGGGTTCTGTGGTGGTTGCTGGTCCGACATAGGTGCCTCCGTCGTGGATGAACGTTCAGCCTGTCAGATGCGGACATACTGGGTCAATCTGACGTCACGCCCTCGCCACCTTGGCCTGCGGCAACCCAGACTGCCGGTCTGCCTGCTGGCAGCCAACTAGTGAAAATTGACAGTGACACTTCCAGAGTTCTCTCGATCTGGGCAATCCAACGTACTCGCCCAGTTCGTGTGGGTCTGGAGTGTTGTCTGGGTGTGGTCGTACTGAGCCGTACCACTGGTGACCACCCCACTGACCGACGCTGCTGACGTCACGTCTAGCTCGAGGACCGCAGGATCACCCGTGACCGGGGCAGGGCCAGCGAACTTGAGCGTGCAGCCATTGCCCATGTTCGTTGCATTCACAGTGAGCACCTGGTCGATCGTGGCCACGAAGTCCTGTGACGAGGTGATCGACTGCAGAACGTTGGTGGCGCCCGTGAGGGTGACCTGCA
>JBAYVO010000127.1:0-6526 GCA_041674545.1 Candidatus Nanopelagicales bacterium
CTGGGTCGCAGCCTGGGAAGGGCTGGCGAAGAAGTTGGACGGCGAGGCCGCCGCTGCACTCACAGACGAGACCCGGCGGGCAAAGTATCTGCGCGCTTCTGAGTACTACCGGGCGGCGTTCTTCTACAACCGGTCGGACCTCGACGACCCGGTACTTCAAGAGAACTACGCGTCACATGTTCGCTGCCACCGCGAGGCGATGAAGGTGGCTACCTTCGTCGTCGAACCCATCGAGATTCCGTTCGAAAACACGACCCTCACTGGCTACTTTTACAGCCCCGACGACTCCGGCAAAGCCCGGCCAACAGTGATCGTCCCCGGTGGCTATGACGGCACTGCAGAGGAATCGCATCCTGTCGCCATCAATGCGGTGGCGCGCGGGATGAATGCACTGATCTTCGACGGCCCAGGCCAGGGCGGGACGCTGTACCTGCGACGTATCCCTATGCGACCGGACTACGAAAACGTGAGCCCGATTGTGAATGACTTCGCTCTGGGATTGCGGGGGGTCGACCCGAAGGCGCTGGCCTGGGTCGGTCGCAGCTTTGGTGGGTTGATCACTCCGAGAGCTGTTGCCGGTGATCCGCGGATTGCCGCGATGGTGGTGGATCCAGGTCAGATCAACCTGCTCTTGGCCGTGTCTGCCAAATTCGGGCCGGACGATTTGGCACTGCTCGACGTAGATACCGATGAAGCCCGCGCCCATTTCCAAGCGTTGCTGGGGATTCCCGGGTTGGCGCACTTGTTCAAGCCCCGCATGACCACGCATGGAGTAGACAGTGTGTGGGAGTACCTGCGCAGTCTTCGTGACTATCGGGCTGATGAGTTCGCGCCGAAGATCGCTTGCGCAAGCTTGGTGTGCGACAACGAGTTCGACCCGGTGTCGACAGGCCAGGGGCAGATGCTGTTCGATGCGCTCACATGCGATAAGCAGTTCCATCGCTTCACTGGCGCGGAGGGTGCTGCCGGACACTGCGAAGGCGCGGGGCAGAGCCTCTTCTTTGAAATGGCTTTCGACTGGCTACACAGCAAATTGACTCCGGCCTAAACCGGAGTCAATTTGCTGGTTCGGTAGCAGCGGCGCGCTGTTCCCTAACGTCGATCTTGCGCAGGGCTCTCTCGGGTCAAAGTGGGAGCGGGTGTCGCAGGATTCCTGTTCCCTGTGTTCGACCAGTGAGCGTCCGTAGAAACTCGACCGGTTCCAATTCGAGCACGGTGCCACCAATGCCGGAAGTGAATCGCCCGCCTGCGGGGCCGGTGATGGTGAGGTCGAATGCTTCGCCGTGGGTCGCGCCCCACTCAGCCACGATGTCGGCCATGATCCGTGCGTCGTGCACGGCGTCGAATGACGGCTCCTCGTCTATCGCGAACGCAATGTCGACGCGGTGCATCCACACATCGCGGGTAAAACCCATGTCGAACAGGTACCCGATCGGCTGACGTCCGACTGGGTCCGGGAGATTCAGCAGAGGCAAGCGAGCGACGAGTCGCGGCATCGTGGTGCGGGACTTGAGGGCAGCCGCGGACGCTACTGACCATTCCTCGATGAGCTGGTCAGGTGAAAGTGCCTCGCGCTCATTGACCTGCAACTCGTTCATGCCGTCCCACCAGAACTGACCGTTGATGGAATCCATGAGCTTCCTGCCAGAGTAGACCTGGCGGACGAACTCAGGAATCGACGCTTGTGACCTCGCCGAGCCCGCAACATGGGACACCATCGACTTGACGCTCCACCTCGGACACTCGGTTGGGGTTTCCCATTGACTCGTGCTGAGCTCACCAAGCAGCTCGGCGAATTTGGCGTTCTCTGCAGCTGTTAGCTCCATCGCCTCGGTGTGATCAATCGCGGCTATCGATTCAACCGCCGTCGTTGGTGCTTCGCTTTGTGGGTGGTTCATCTGGTTCCGTCTCGTGTCTGCGTGGCTAGGTGGGTTCGTCATCTACGGTCGTACTAGGACTCGCGCCGCTCGATGTCGGCGAGGAACATGCGGACAGTGCGCGCTGCCAGTTTCTCCCACCGCCGACCGCCCGGATCGTTCGCGACTTGTTGGTGGGCAAGGCCCGAGATCAGTGCGCTCATCAGTTCAATATCGCTGGCTTCGGTAGCACCCGCGTCATTGATGATCTGCGACGCTCGGCCGTAGAACTCGATTGCTGGCGCAAATGCCTCGGGCGAGGGCTCAAAGTTGGGAATCGTCCGTTGGAACAACAGTTGGTGCCGCACTACGTTCTCGCTAGAGAACCGGACTAGCTGTTGAACCAACTTGACCAGCGCTGCAGTTGGATCGTGAGGGAACTTTGTTGCATCGAGCATTGCCAGCAGTTGGCGATTGCCGTCGGCAAACATCGCGTCGTAGAGCGCGGCTTTTGATTCGAAGTAGACGTACAGCGACGGTTGGCGCATATGCACTGCCGCCGCGAGGTCGCGCAACGAGATGGCCGACAGACCATCTCGTTGCGCGAGCCGCCATGCTTCAACGACGATCTGGTCGCGCTTGTCTTGATGGCGTAGTTCACGCCGCGCGTCAGCATCTGTCGCCGCTCGCTTCATGGAAGCAGATTGTTCACCAGCCATGAGTTAGCTCGTCGATGTGGCTTTGGGTGAAGCGTCGTTCGACATGACTTCGGCCAGACTTTGGAACACGCCGACTGCTGGCGCCATCCCATTCGCTTCGATATCGCTATTGACCATGACCACGATGGTCGTGCGTGTGGTTGGGTCATAGTTGATCACCGTGTTGTATCCGGGAATGTCGCCGACGTGGCCGATCCAACCATCGGTGTTGACCATGCCCATCCCGTACGAACGGGTCGCCGAGTTCGGCTTCACAGTGGTCTTGAGCGCATCGAGGCGCATTTGTTGAGTCTCGGGCTTGAGGATTCCTTCGCCAGTGGCGAGCGCAACGCTCCACCGGTGGAGGTTGTCCAATGTCGAGATCATGTCCCCGGCGGTGGAAGCAAATGTTGGCGTCCACGTTGTCGCATTCTTCTCGACACCTAGCGGGTTCGCTTGTGTTGAGATGCCCGACAACCATGGCGACGGAATAGCCGCGGAATCGCCGGGAACGCTGGTTTGATCGAGTTTCAGCGGCGTGAGGATCTGCTCTTGGAAGACGTCCGAGACAGACTTGCCGGTGACCTTGGTGATGACCATGCCGAGGAGTACGAAGTTGGTGTTCGAGTATTCCATCTGCGTTCCGGGGGCAAAGTCTGGCTTCTCTGCCTTCACCGAGTCGACCAACTGTTGTGGCGTGAACACCTGCGTAGGAGTCGCAGCCCACTCATTCACCACCGTGGTGTTCATCGTGTAGGTGGGGATGCCGCTTTGCATTTCTAGCAGGTTGCGAATCGTGGCCTTCTTGCCGTTCGGCATCCCTGGTACGTACTCTTCGATGACGGTATCGAGCGACAGCTTTCCGCTCTCGACCAACTGCAGCACCACGGTTCCGGTGAAGGTCTTGGTGATGCTGCCGATGCGTGTGTGATCGTCAGTCGTCAGCGCCGTTTCTGTGCCCTTCTCAGCGGTGCCTAACGTCCCGACCCACTGCTGATCACCAACCCACACCCCGGCAATGACACCAGGGAATCCAAGTTGCTGTTGTGAGGACTTCAGCGCGCTATCCAGTGCGCTTGAGGTGGATGCGTCCAGTGATTCTTGGGAGCTTGGCTCCGCGCTTTGCGAGCTGCAACCGGCGGCGACCAGCACGGCGGATGCAGCGATTGCCACCAGTCCAACACGCACACGTGCCCTCGACGGCGACTGGTCTGTTTTCGTCATCATTTTGAACTTCATTTCACTCACCTATCGTCAATATGTTTGCCTATTAGCGATAGGTATACCTCATGGGATGTGCGAGGTCAAGCACTTGGGTGCTTCCTCGCCGACCAATGGTCGGAGACCTTCACCGAGTCGTTGGGACTGCTTCCCCTGGCAGGTTCGGTACCGGGTGAAGCAGTGGGGCAACGTCGGATCGCAGGGCTGGGCTTGGCAGATGGTTCGAGGCGAAGCGACTCCGGCACTTGCGAGGTGGCAGGATCACTGCCGTGATGGTGTGGGACGACGTGGCGTCGGTGCCAACCGATTGGCCAGCATCTGTTGTGACAATCGGGGTGTTCGACGGTGTCCATCGTGGCCACCGTGAACTGATCAGGACCGCTGTGCAACGCGCGGCCGTCCGAGGTGTGCCGAGTGTTGTGCTCACGTTCTGGCCGAATCCGGTGGAAGTCGTGCGGCCTGGTGAACCGCCAGCGAGACTCGCAACACTTGACCAGCGGTTGGCGCTGATCGCGGAGCTTGGTGTCGACGCGGTATTGGTGCTTCCGTTCACCCATGAACAAGCGCAGGCGACTCCCGAACAATTCGCTGGCCGTGTACTCAGTGATTCCCTCGGTGCTGCCGAAGTTGTCGTCGGCGAGAACTTCCGGTTCGGTCATCGTGCCCGCGGTGACGTGCAGACCCTCACAGAACTCGGACACCGATTGTCCTTTGAGGTGTTGGTGCTACACCTGCTCAACACCAACGCCGACGGTGAGCCGGTCAGCTCGACGATGATTCGCAAGTTGGTCGCCGAGGGTGAGGTTGCTGCAGCGGCCCGCGCGCTCGTGCGGCCGCATCGCGTGGAAGGGGTCGTCGTGCGCGGTGAAGGTCGCGGCGCACCGTTGGGGTTCCCGACAGCCAACCTCGCTGCCACACCTTTCGCCGCGATTCCTGCCGACGGGGTGTACGCAGGTCGGATCGTGGTCGACCCGTATGGCGATCCGCAGGCCCATCCGGCCGCCATCAGTGTCGGCACGAACCCGACATTCGATGATGTCATCGAGCGGCGGGTAGAAGCCTGGGCGTACGACGCAGGTGTTCTGGAGTTATACGACCGGACAATCGCTGTTGATTTTGCCGCGCATGTGCGTGGGCAGAAGAAGTTCAATTCCGAGGGCGAACTCGTTACGGCAGTCAACGCCGATGTGGACCAGATTCGTCAGATCCTCGGTGAGTAGCGCTGCACCTCAGCAGCCGCACAGGCACAGATCACACTCATCGTTGGGCAAACCAGATTCCCCGCCGCCGGCCCCGGCTGCTACCCTGAAACCCGACGGCTACCGGACGAGCGCTCGGTAGACCGACATTCAAGGGTTGCGATCCGCAACCTAGATTCACGCACCAGGTGACAATCAGTCAGCTGCCTAGCCGCGCTCGAGGGAAAAGTACATGTCAATCGACGCTGAAACAAAGACCAAGCTCATCGCCGAATACGCCCTTACCGAAGGCGACACCGGTAGCCCCGAAGTTCAGATCGCAGTGCTGTCGTACCGCATTGCAGCTTTGACGGAGCATCTCAAGGAGCACAAGCACGATCACCACACGCGCCGCGGACTGCTGCTGCTCGTTGGTCGTCGTCGTCGTCTTCTCAACTACCTTGCAAAGACCGACATCACTCGGTACCGCACATTGATCGAACGGCTCGGCATCCGCCGCTAGCCGCCATAACGGGGTAGGCGCGCCCACGCGTGATCGCGGGCCCCGGTCCTCGGTGGTGGCTCCCGGGTTAGAACTCAGTCGAGTTCACGACCCGAGCGCTTCGATCGAAGGCCGGTCCGCGACGGCTGTGTAGTCAGGCGCCGCCCGCCCCCTGTAACAAAGAGGAGGGCACCTGTGGAAGGTCCCGACGTTCAAACCGCTGAAGCCGTAATCGATAACGGCTCATTCGGCACCCGCAAGATCCGGTTCGAAGCCGGGCGTTTGGCCCAGCAAGCCGCTGGTAGCACCGCTGTTTACCTTGACGACGACACGATGTTGTTGTCAGCAACGACGGCGGGCAAGCACCCCAAGGATCACTTCGACTTCTTCCCGCTGACGGTTGATGTTGAAGAGCGTATGTACGCCGCCGGCAAGATCCCCGGCTCGTTCTTCCGTCGCGAAGGACGCCCGAGCGAAGACGCGATCCTCACCTGTCGCCTCATCGACCGCCCGCTGCGCCCAAGCTTCGTCAAGGGCCTGCGCAATGAGGTCCAGGTTGTCGTGACGGTTATGTCGCTCAACCCCGACCACATCTACGACGTTGTCGCAATCAATGCGGCGTCGATGTCGACCCAGCTCTCAGGTCTGCCATTCTCTGGCCCGATCGGTGCCGTGCGGGTTGCATTCATTCGTGGCCAGTGGGTTGCGTTCCCGAACCACAGCGACCTCGAAGAAGCCGTGTTCGACATGGTTGTTGCCGGTCGTGTGGTTGGCGACGACGTCGCGATCATGATGGTCGAGGCAGAAGCAACCGAACGCACGATCGAACTCGTTGCTGGCGGCGCTGCTGCTCCTACTGAAGAGGTTGTTGCGGCCGGGCTCGACGCATCGAAGGCCTTCATTGCCGAGCTGTGCCGCGCACAGTCTGAGCTGGCCTCGAAGTCGGCGAAGGAAACCCGCGAATTCCCAGTCTTCCTTGATTACCAGGATGATGCGTACGACGCTGTTGCAGCGCTCGTCACCGACGACATCGCTGCGGCTATCACGATCGCTGGCAAGCAGGATCGCGAA
>JBAYVO010000128.1:0-6503 GCA_041674545.1 Candidatus Nanopelagicales bacterium
CGAAATCAGCGTGCGTGATTTGTGTTGATATTTCACACAAATCACGCACGCTGTTGCGCAAAGCCCAAGTTGTTAGGGGGCAATGGTGGCGGAGTAGCTCTTCGAGGGGGTAGGAACCCCGCGCGAACTGGCATCGCCGGTGATGAGTTCGGGTGCGTTCACGAGGTCGAGCGCAACTTCGATCTTCACTGAGGCCCCGAGCGATCCGGGCCGGGTCCCCGTCAGCGTGCCTGTGCCGGTGGTGCCGACAGCCTTGCCGGAGCCATTAACCGTCTCGAGCGTTGCATCGAATTCGGTTTCTTTGCTCGATTTGTCGAAAGTTGCTGTGCCGTTCTGCCGGAACCCGAGGACCGTTCCGTCCTGCCAGATCAACTCGAGGAAGCCGCCAATCGTCCCGGATTTGTCGGTGTAGTCGACCGTTCCGAGCATCCGCACCTTGACGTACACGTCGTTGATCTCGGTCGACCCCTCGAGCACGTTCACGCCGTAGGTCTGATTCCCGGATGTCCCGACGTCGTTCACCCGCGACTGCACCGACCGAAGTGTTGATTTGAACTCGACTGGGTAGCCGGACTGCGACGGGCTAGGGCTTGCCGACGGTGACGAGCTCTCGGATGCGCCGGTGCTGGACTCGCCGCCCGAGCAGGCGCTGACGCCCAACCCCAATGCGACTACCAGGGCTGAGGCGGTGATCAAACGGGTGCGAATCGGAGTCTTTGCGAGCATGTGCCCAGGATGCCAGCGGTCCCCATCAAGTCCGACCTTCGGCTCGCAGTGACTGCAAAATAAGGGGTTGCCCCGATTTGTCGTGGTCAACATTTCCCGGGGGCGGATGAACAGGCGTTCACATGCGCAATTAGGCTCCGTCGAATGACTGGAGGTGGGCTTAGGTGAGGCTATTTGTGCCTGCAGAGACTCGCGATGGTGAGCGCCGGGTTGCCCTGGTGCCTGACACCGTGGGCAAGCTGGCAGCGTTGGGGCTCGATGTGACGATCGAGTCCGGCGCTGGAGCCGCTGCGTTTGCTACCGATTCGGACTATGTAGAGGCCGGCGCCGCGATTGTGGCGACCGCCGATGTACCCGAGGCGTTTGCGTCAGCCGACGTCGTCGCGACGGTTCGACCGCTTGATCCAGCGAACGCTGGGTCGCTGAAGGCCGGTGCAGTGGCACTGAGCTTCCTCCAGCCGAACTCAGACACCGAGACGGTCGCCGCAATCGCTTCGGCGGGCGCGACTGCACTCTCCTTCGACCTCGTGCCGCGAATCTCGCGCGCCCAATCGATGGATGCCCTGACCTCGCAGGCACTTGTCACCGGCTACCGCTCGACTTTGGTTGCCGCTGAAGCCCTACCCAAGTTCTTCCCCCTCTTCATGACAGCTGCCGGAACGATTCCGCCTGCCAAGGTGCTGGTGCTCGGCGCCGGGGTTGCAGGTTTGCAGGCGATTGCGACCGCGAAGCGCCTCGGCGCAGTGGTGTCGGCCTACGACGTGCGTGCCGCCTCGGCCGACGAGGTCCGTTCGATGGGCGCCACGTTTATCGAACTAGAACTCGAAGCCCTAGAAGCTGGCGGCGGATACGCCCGTGAGATGACGGAAGAACGCGCCGCGCGGCAGCGTGAACTTCTGACGCCGTACATCACCGCCTCCGATGTGCTCATCACAACGGCTGCCGTCCCAGGCCGCCAAGCACCACGCCTGGTTACAGCCGCGATGCTCGAGGGCATGAAGCCTGGCTCAGTCGTGGTCGACCTCGCAGCCGAGACCGGCGGAAACGTCGAAGGCTCCGTCGCCGGCGAAGAGGTCGTCGTCGACGGCGTCCGGATCTGGGGTGCCAAAGACGTCGCAAGCACCATGCCCGTCCACGCCTCGCGCCTCTACGCCATGAATGTCGTTGCGCTCCTTGGCCTCGCGGTCAAGGATGGCGAACTTGTGCTCGACCCAGAAGACGAAGTCTTCGAAGGCTGTGCCGTGGTGTTGAACGGCGTCATCAAGAAGGGGGATGCGGCCTAATGGATTCCGGAGTCGCACTACTCACCATCTTCATCCTGTCGATCTTCGTCGGCTTCGAGGTCGTGTCGAAGGTGTCGACCGTCCTGCACACGCCGTTGATGTCGGGCGCGAACGCGATCCACGGCATCGTGCTCGTCGGCGCGATCCTCGTGACAGGCAACTCTGACAACACCATGACCATCGTGCTGGGTCTCATCGCGATTGTGCTGGCAACGGTCAACCTCGTCGGCGGATTCGTCGTCACCGACCGCATGCTCGAGATGTTCAAGGTCAAGAAGCCAGCCAAACCCGCCGCTGACGAAGGGGCCAAGAAGTGACCTCGGTACTCGCAGCCGGCGGTGCATCGGCTGTTGCGCCGGTCTGGGCGCAACTCATCGACCTGTTCGTCGCCATCTGCTTTGTGTTGGCGCTCAAGGGGCTTTCTGGCCCCAAGACCGCCCGAAACGGCAACCTGCTCGGCGCCTTTGGCGCGGTCGTTGCCGTTGTGACGCTCTTCTTCGCATACCCAGGAATGAAGAACCTCCCACTGATCATCGGCGCAATCATCGTCGGTGTCGTCATCGCCTTCCCGATTGCACGCAGGGTCAAGATGACCTCGATGCCGCAACTCGTGGCGCTGTTCAACGGTGTCGGCGGTGGCGCCGCGGCACTCGTGTCGATCGTGGAATACCTGCAGGCCGGCGAAAGTGAATCCAAGGGGATTCTGGCTGCAACAGTGTTCACCGTGATCGTCGGTTCGGTGTCGTTCACTGGCTCGATCCTCACGTACCTCAAGCTGCAAGAAGCGATCACAACCCGACCGATCGTCATTCCCGGCGGGCAGTACATCACTTCCCTGGTTGCGATCGGAACGATCGTCGCTGGCGTCGCGCTCGTCATCAACCCGGCAACCTGGCTGCTGGTCGTCCTCATCGTCTTGTCCGCGATGCTTGGCCTGCTGCTGGTTCTGCCAGTGGGCGGCGCCGACGTGCCGATCATCATCTCGCTGCTCAACGCCTTCACCGGCCTTTCGGTCGCCGCCTCCGGCTACGTCTTGGGCAACGTGTTGCTCATCGTCGCTGGAACTCTCGTTGGTGCTTCTGGAACCCTGCTCACCCGCGAAATGGCTAAGGCAATGGGCCGCCCGCTCACGAACACGATGTTCGGCGCCTTCACCGCAACCGCAGTGTCGGCTAGTGCTGGCGGCGGCGAGGATCGCCCGGTTAAGTCCGCTGGCCCCGAGGACGTTGCGATCATGCTCGGCTATGCGAGCAAGGTCATCATCGTTCCAGGCTACGGACTCGCCGTTGCGCAGGCGCAACACCAGATCCGCGAACTCGTCGACCTACTCAACGAGAAGGGCATCGAGGTGGACTACGCAATCCACCCCGTCGCCGGTCGTATGCCTGGCCACATGAACGTCCTGCTCGCCGAGGCGAACGTGCCCTACGAGCAACTCAAGGAGATGGACGAAATTAATCCGGAGTTCTCGTCGACCGACGTCGTCATGGTGGTTGGTGCCAACGACGTGGTGAACCCGGCTGCGAAGTCTGATCCGACGGCTCCCATTTATGGGATGCCTATCCTCGACGTCGCCGATGCCGCACAGGTCGTCTTCCTCAAGCGTTCCATGCGCCCAGGATTCGCCGGAATCGAGAATGAGTTGCTCTTCGATCCGAAGACGACGTTGCTGTTCGGTGACGCGAAGGACTCCCTCACAAAGGTGGTCAGCGCCGTAAAGGCGATGTAGACCGAAGTCTCGCCTGCCCTCACCCACAATCGGTAGGTGGAATGGCGGTACTGAGGTCACGCTGAGCGCACGAACCTGACAGAGTTGCCCACGCAGGTCGGCATCGGGTCGGTCACTGTTGGAGGGAATCCACTCATGGACGAAGACACCATCGACTTCGTCATTTCTGCCTGGCTGGAAGACGGTCAGTGGCAGGTCACACGGCTTCCCCGCAGGACAGGTATCAGCGTTGCAGCACTGACCGAGGCGCTATCTGCCCAACCCTCGGAGGGCAGCGTGATCGGCTTTCTCGCAGTCTCTGAGGACTTCTTCGTGATCGTCCGCATGGACGGCGCAAAGCCGCGATTCCTACTCTCGGATGTCTCTGCAGCAGAGGATTGGTCGATCGCGGAGGAGATCCTCGACAGCCTGGAAATGCCGATGCCTGAAGAGGACGAATTCGACGAGCTCACCCCTGCAGGCGACCTCACATTGCTTGCCGACCTGGGGATGCCTGCAAGCGAGTTTGCGCTCCTGGCCGGTGACCTCGACATGTACCCCGATGAAGTGCTCTCCGCTGTTTCTGTTCGCCTCGGATTCGGTGATCAGTTCGAATCATTGCTCGACCAGTCGCGGTAGCCCATGCAGTACAGCGCAGCGGACACCGCCGCGATGCAGTCGGCGATTGCCCTGGCACAGGCCGCATTGCGCACCGACGATGTGCCCGTTGGTGCGCTCGTGATCGATCCCGCCGGTGCGGTGGTTGGCCGTGGCATGAACCGGCGCGAGGCCGATTCTGATCCGACCGCTCACGCTGAGGTGGTGGCCTTGCGAGAAGCGGCGCAGGCACTAGCGAACTGGCGCCTTGACGGTTGCACGTTGGTAGTCACACTCGAGCCGTGTGCGATGTGCGCTGGAGCAGCGATGCAGTCGCGCGTGAGCCGGATCGTCTTCGGCGCATTTGATGACAAGGCTGGTGCCGTCGGAAGCCTGTGGGACGTCGTGCGCGATCGTCGCCTGTACCACCGACCTGAAGTGACGAGTGGCGTGTTGGCCGACGAGTGTCGCGAGCTCCTCACCAACTTCTTCGCTGACCACCGCAGCACGCCCGACTGACGCGTTTCGTGCACGAATTCGCACGCCCCCGACGGACTCCGGTGGACCCTCAGCGCCACTAGGACGCGCAGCGGCCGCCGTTGATTCGGACCTTGAGCTTGGTGACCGTCTGGTTTTGCGCGCGAATTTTCACTCGACCGCACCCGCGCGCGCCCGACTTGGGCCGGACGGCAATCCGCGCGGCGTTGTTGGGCCCGAGGGTTCCAGTCGTCCTCGACACCTTGAGACGCTTGGTCGCGATCCGCCACGTGCCCGCCTCATCGCCGAGGTTGTTCAGCGTGAGTTTGAGGGGATTCGATCGCGTGGTTGAGCATCGACTACTTGCGCAGGTCCGCACGGAGCCGATTTCGGCAGGACCGTGGGCGGCAATCGCCGTGGTGCTCCCCGGCACGTCAGACACGGCCTCGATCCATGGTGCGTAGCTAGCAACCCGGGTGTAGACGCCCGGGTATGCAGCAGACGCGCAGCCGTATCCCCAACTCACGATTCCTACTAACGTCCGCCGATTCGCCCAGCCCGTCAATGGCCCGCCGGAGTCTCCCTGGCAAGCGTCGACGTGTCCCGCTGGCGTCCCAGCGCACAACATCGCGTTTCCGTCGTATTGATCGAGGTAGCCGCCACACGAACCATCAGATCCAGCGAGGTCGCGGACAGCGCCGACCTGCAAGGTGCGGCTCGGAAAGCCGCCGCTCTTAGTCGCGCCAAGGCCAAACACTTTTAGGGCGGCGCCGTATTCGGGCGCGACATCTGCGGCGGAGTACGGCATCGGGCGGGTGTTCAGCGGCTTGGCGGTCTCGATGAGGGCAACATCGTGGAGGTTGGTTGGGAGGTCAAAATCTGGGTGTGCGATTGCCCGCTTCCAACCAACCGTGCGCGACTTGCGGTCAGAGAAGAGGTCGGTCGGATTTACCACTGCCCGACTAGCGGCTACGTCGCCCCTTGTCATGCCGTAGACGCAGTGCGCGGCGGTCAAGATCCACCGGTTTGAGATGGCGGTCCCGCCGCACAAGTACTCCTGGTTGGCGGCTCCGATGCGCAGCATGATGAACCACGGCGTCGACGCTCGATTGGCATTAACGCCTTGGACAACTCGGGCACTCGGCGCGGCCGACTTGGCTGGTTCAGCATGTGCAACGGGAGACGTTGAAAGGCTCGCGACGATTATCAGACTTGCCATCGTCGCGCTTGAGGCCACACGCCGCCACCGCACATGTGCAAAGTAGGGCGCCGCGCACTAGGGACGGAATCGGTGAAGATCAGCCGCCACCCGTTTGGCTCAGTGGCTCAGTGGCGAGTTAGCAGCGCTTCCCGTTGGTCGCGATCTTGAATGACTTCGTCGGGGTGTCCGTCGCTGACACCTTCACGACCACACACCGCTTCAGCGAGGTCTTCACCGTGACGTTGATGGTCTTGGTCTTCTTGCCCTTAACCTTGCCCCACGTCGGGCTGACCCGCAGGTACTTGCTGCTGGTCGAAACCTCGAAGCTGCCCTTGCTGGACGTCCGGTTCCTTACCTTGATCTTCGAGGACTGACCCCTGTCTCGATCGCAGGGGCTCGCGCATTCGCTCGATATCGCGAACTTGCCATACACCTTTGACTCGATCCAATTCGAGTACGTGGAGACGCGGGTGTAGATGCCTGGGTACCGCGCGAGGGCGCAGCCCGTTCC
>JBAYVO010000129.1:0-6493 GCA_041674545.1 Candidatus Nanopelagicales bacterium
CAAGATTGATCAACTCCGTAAGGGTGCGCCGCCGTTCTACGAACCCGAATTGCCCGAGATCCTCAACGCCGCGCTGGAGTCTGGCCGCCTAACTTTCACAACTGACCTCGCTGAGGCCGCAGCCTTTGCCGATGTCCATTTCATTTGCGTCGGAACACCACAAAGCGCGAACTCAAACGCAGCTGACGTCACCTACGTGAACGCCGCGGTGTCGGGGCTTGTCCCACACCTCACCCGCGATGCCCTCCTCGTAGGCAAGTCGACGGTGCCCGTTGGCACTGCCGCGAGGTTGCGGAAGTTGGCGCGATCTCTATCCCCTGCCGGTATCGACGTAGATTTGGCCTGGAACCCGGAGTTCCTTCGTGAGGGATTCGCGGTAGCGGACACACAGCGTCCAGACCGAATCGTGATCGGCACCGACAGCGATGCGGCAGATCAACTCCTACGCGAGGTTTACACGCATCAGCTTGCCGACGGGGTGCCATACCTGCGGACGGACCTCGCAACCGCCGAGCTCGTCAAAGTGGCGGCAAACTCGTTCCTCGCAACGAAGATTTCATTCATCAACGCAATGGCCGAGGTCTGCGAGCGGGCTGGGGCCGACGTCACCGCGCTCGCGAACGCGATTGGCTACGACGAACGAATCGGGGCGAAGTTCCTACGCGCGGGCGTTGGATTCGGTGGCGGTTGTCTACCCAAGGACATTCGCGCGTTCATGGCCAGAGCAGGTGAGCTCGGGGTTGATGATGCGCTGTCATTCCTCAAGGAAATCGACGACATCAATCTGCGTCAACGAACAAGGACCGCGAACGCAGCGGTGACCATGCTCGGCGGGTCGGTCAATGGTAAGACGATTGCCGCGCTCGGCGCTGCGTTCAAGCCTGACAGCGACGACGTTCGCGACTCTCCCGCTCTCGACGTTGCCGCAAATCTCCACCTCCAGGGCGCGCGGGTTCGCGTCTACGACCCCAAAGCGATGACGAATGCGGCGGCACTGTTCCCGACGCTGGACTTCGTGGACTCTGCCGTCGAGGCATGCGCCGATGCCGACCTCATCCTGCTGCTCACCGAGTGGAAAGAGTTCGTCGCACTCGATCCCCACGAGCTTGCTGACCGTACCGCCGGGAAACGTATCCTGGACGCCCGCAACGTACTTGACCCCGTCGTGTGGCGGGCTGCTGGCTGGCAATACCGAGGACTCGGTCGTCCCTAAAAGTCTTCCATCGTGGTGACGGCTACCGGGTCCACACCGGTGCTGTCGTTGTAGGCGGCAATCACCTCGGCCGGAGTGCCATACATCTTGAGCACTCCCTTCTCGAGCCAGATTGCGTCGGTACACAGTTGCTCAACGGTGGCGAGCGCGTGTGACACCAATACCATCGTGTGAGCTTCGGCGAGGAGTTCATTCATCTTGGCGTGAGCTTTGGCCTTGAACGAAGCATCACCTGTCGACAAGGCTTCGTCAACGATCAGGATGTCGGGTTCCATATGAACCGCGACGGCAAAGGCGAGCCGCGCGCCCATACCAGAGGAATAGGTCTTCATCGGCATCTCAAGGAAGTCACCGAGTTCCGTCCACGCGGCAATCTCTTCGGTCTTCGCCTCGACCTCAGCACGGGTGTACCCGACAGCCAACCCACCCAACATGATGTTCTCGTAGCCCGACAGCTTTTGGTTGAATCCGACGCCGAGCGCGAGCAGCGTGCTCACTCGTCCGTTGATCTCGATCCGGCCCTCAGTCGGCGGCAAGATTCCCGAGATCGCCCGGACCAACGTCGTCTTTCCAGCACCGTTGTTCCCAACGATGCCCAACACTCGTTTACGCGGGAGCTCGAAGCTCACGCCTTTGAGCGCCTTCACTTCCTTCACAACTCGTTCGCCGCGACCAACTCGCCGTAAGGACGACTTGAGTGTCGGCTTCTTTTCGAACGTCGTTCGATACGTAACGGAGAGGTTCTGTACGCGGATCGCGGGATCAGAGTCTGACGGCAAAATCTCTCTCCCTTGAAAGGAATACGTACCCACCGACGAGAATTGACAGCAACGCCCAACCTGCCATCACGGCCCACACGATTGGTGCGGGCGACTGGCCGTAAACAAACGCGTAGCTGAACGTCGAGATCACGTCGAACATCGGGTTGATGTACGTCAGGAACTGAGCCTGGGAAGGCAGTAGGTCTGCGGTCCACAGCACAGGCGAGGCGAAGAACCACAGGCGAAGGAAGTAGGGCAGGAAGCTCTTCGTGTCCCGGAAGTACACCTGCATCGTCGCGACCAGCATCGCCATGCCTGCTGAAAAAATCGTGAGGAGGATTAGTACCGGGATGCAGTACAGCCACGTCCAACTCGGCCGCACTCCAAACACCAAGGCGGCAACAACGAGGACCATCAGTGATGGCCACAGTTCATACACCGCGCCTCGAACGGAAGCCAGCGGCAGCAGCGCCTTCGGGAACGCTGTGTTCGTCACCATTTTGCCGGCCGACGTAATCGAACGAACGCCGTCTTTCATGGAGTTCTCGAGAACGTCAAACACGAACAATCCGGCGATGAGGTAGACGAAGTAGTGCTCCGTTGTCCCGCCCCGCGCCAGGATCGAAACGAGGAGGAAGTACACCATCCCCATGAGGAGCGGGTTGATGATGCTCCACAACCGGCCGAGGACGGTGTCTAGCTGTTTAGCACGGACATTTGCGCTCGTGAGTTCACGCATGAACTCACGCCGACGCCAAAGTTCCTTAAAGTAGGCCCGAAAGTTGCGTGGCAGGCCAGCACGGTACGGCTCGTATACGTGGTGCGTCCCGCGGAACTCGTCGTCCTCGGGGACAGCATCAACGTCGATGGCAGCCTTTGCCACAACACTCTCCCCTCAACGGCGCTCGATGATGATAGGCCGACCCTCACGCAAACGCGACTG
Source organism: Candidatus Nanopelagicales bacterium (assembly GCA_041674545.1). GTDB lineage: Bacteria > Actinomycetota > Actinomycetes > S36-B12 > UBA10799 > UBA10799. Next base: position 2,918 of record JBAYVO010000129.1, read on the forward strand.
CGCCCCGCCCGCCAATTTCACGCCTTTTAGCTCTTCGCGCGGAGTTTGGATCGAGAGGTGAGGAACCCTGCACCCCACGACATGTGCATCGCTGCCAAGACCACAGGCACGCGGGCTCGCACGGATCGTTGTTCACCGCGGGAGATCGCGATACCACCAACGGTCACCGCGGCGCTGTATCCAACCGGAGCAAGCCACCCCAGCCGAAGCCAGCGCGGCGCGACGCCCCCTTGCGCAGCTGCCCCTGCGAGAGCACCCGTCGCGATCGCGGCGACCGCCAGCGGAGGTGCGAGGTAGCGGGCCTGCACTGTCTCCGGGTGCCTTCGCATCACCTCGCGTCGCCACGTCCCGTATTGGAAGTACTGCCGCGACAACGCTCGTAACGTCGGCCTCGGGCGGTACGACACCTGCATCTTCGGGTTGAACCAAATCGTTCCACCGGTGGCCCGAATTCGATGGTTCATCTCCCAGTCCTGGGCACGGTCAAACGTCTCGTCGTACCCGCCGACTCGGGCGAGCGCATCTGCTCGGAACACACCCAAATACACCGTTTGGGCCTCGCCCTCCGCGCCGCCCACATGAAAGGGTGCGCCGCCCACACCAAGCTTCGACGTCATTGCGACCGCCACTGCTTGCTCGAACGTCGTCGTCCCCTCAGCGGCCATCACGCCGCCAACGTTGTCCGCCTGGGTTCGAATCAAGGTTTCGACTGCTGTGCTGATGTAGTCCTTTGGAAGGGCACAGTGGCCGTCGACTCGAACGATGATGGGCGCTTTTGCGACTGCGAGGGCGGCGTTGAGCCCCGTCGGGGTGCGCCCGCTGGGGTTCTCAACCGTTCGTACCCGAGCGTCCGTGTTCACGAGCGCACTGGCAACCGCATCGGTCCGGTCGCTCGATGGCCCCAGCGCAAGAATCACTTCGATCGAACCAGAAAAGTCCTGATCAAGCACTGCACCTACTGCCTCGGGGAGGTGCCGCTCCTCATTGAGGACAGTCATGACCACGGAGACCTCAGCACCAAACTCAGGCACACGCTCGGAAGTCGTCTCCGCAGTGGTTTGCCTGGTCACATTGCCCTGTGTCGTCACGTGTTCACCTGGTGTAGTCATTGGGTTGGAGATTACTCCGTCGGACCAATCCACACCCTAGACACGACGGATACTTGCAACCAACGGCGTGCCGGCTGCCGTGTCCGTCAGAGCGTCGACTTAGCATCGACGTGGCGTGACCTTCCCCGCGGACAATTCTGTTCGAGCGCAACGTGAGGTTTGTGTAAACGTGGAACGCACACCTTCCGAACTGCGTCGCACCACGTGAATCACCTGTCAAAGAAAGGGCTTCCCATGGCACCCGCGCGCACCGACCGACCCCGGTCGACTCGGCGCCTTGTTGGCGTGACTGTCGCCGCTGGCGTCCTTGTGGTGAGTGCTGTGGGTTACGCAACGGCGAGTGAAGTCACGGGTCAGGTCAACCGCACCGAGGTCTTCGGTCTAATCTCCGACCGGCCGCAGAATGACGGCGGCACAAACATCTTGCTGGTCGGCAACGACGATCGCACTGGGCTGTCCAAGAAGGAACGTCGACAGCTACACGTCGGCCAAGATGAATACGGCCGCCACACCGACTCCATGATGATCGTGCACGTTGCCGATAACGGCTCGGTAGGTGTTGTCAGCATCCCCCGCGACTCCTACGTCCAGATCCCCGCGTACAAGACCTCGACAGGCAAAGTCATTCCCTCGACCAAGCAGAAGATCAATGCTGGCTACAGCATCGGCGGACCAACACTGGCCGTCGAAACAGTCGAGCAGGCAACCGGTGTGCACATCGACCACTACGCCGAAATCAACTTCGCCGGGTTTGTGAACATGGTCGAAGGACTTGGTGGCGTCCCGATCTGCACCAAGAAGCCCATCGTCGACGAGAAGGCTGGCCTCGACCTCCCTGCAGGCCCACAGACGCTCAATGGCGCACAGGCGCTCGGATACGTTCGTGCGCGCTACTTCGACCCGAGTGCAGACATTGGCCGAATGAAGCGCCAGCAGACGTTCCTCGCCGCGATGTTCAAGCAAGCGATCAGTCCAGCAACGTTGATGAATCCCGCCCGCATGATGTCGTTCCTCAACGCCGCCGCGAGTTCGGTGACCGTCGACGAGAACTTCAGCAAGCAGGACATGTGGCACTTGGCCGCAAAGATGCGATCGGTGAATCCGTCGTCAATCAGTTTCCAGACGATCCCGCTCAGCGATGACACCTTCGAACCCGGTGTTGGCGCAGTTGTCATGTGGGACCCGGAAGAGTCGACTGCTCTGTTTGCCAAGCTCAAGACCGGCGCACCCCTAGACGGCAACAGCGCCGCACCAGTTGGCGAAGAAGTAGAAGTTGCACCATCGTCGATCTCTGTGCGAGTCCTCAACGGTTCGACTGTAAACGGCCAAGGAACCAAAGTCATCAACGAGATGCGCGCCGCGGGCTACAGCGTTGTGGGCGTCGCAGCTAACGCACCAAAGAAGACCGGCGAGACCACCGTCATCGAGTACGACCCGCGCTACGACACCTCACTGAAGACGCTGCAGGCAGCGTTCCCCAACGCCGAAGTCAAAGAGGTCGAAGGGCTAGGCCGAACGTTCCGCATCACAGTTGGCAGCGAGTTCGACGGCATCAAGGCAGTTCACGTCACTGCACCCGAACCGACTGAAAACTCCGGCGGCGAAACACCCAAGAACGCCGCTACCGACCTCTGCGAATAGCGTGGCGCGTCAGCTAGCAACCTAGAGGTGGCGGAGCCGCTCACCCTTCGCCTTCGCGATTTCTGACAGTTCATCCTGAAAGATCTCCATGCGCTTGCGCAACTGCGCATCTGAAGCGCCCAGAATGCGTGCGGCCAACAAACCTGCGTTGCGCGCGTTGTCGACGGCGACCGCGGCGACCGGAACGCCTGCTGGCATCTGGACAATCGACAAGAGCGAATCAAGGCCGTCAAGATGCTTCAGCGCGACGGGCACACCGATAACTGGCAGCGGCGTAACGGCCGCCAACATTCCGGGCAGGTGAGCCGCACCTCCAGCACCAGCGATGATCACGCGCAGACCGCGATCGGCGGCATCCTTGCCGTACGCGATCATCTCGACTGGCATCCGATGGGCAGAGACGACGTCAGCCTCGAACGGGATGTCAAACTCAGCAAGTACTTCGGTCGCGGCCTTCATAATCGGCCAGTCCGAATCCGAGCCCATCACAACACCCACGAGCGGGCGTTCGGTGTACTCACTCATCGATTACTCCAGCGAGGTAGTCGGCGGCATGGTTTCCGCGCTCAATCAAGGATGGCAGGTCATCTCCGCTGATGGTGACGTGTCCGAGTTTGCGGCCAGGACGCGGGGATTTGCCGTACATGTGCACCTTTGCGTGCGGTTCGCGTGCCATCACGTGGCGGTACGCGGCGTAGATCCCGCCCTTGTCTGTCCCGAGAACGTTCACCATCACCGAATAGGGCGCACGCGCGGCCGGGCTGCCGAGCGGCAGATCCAGTACCGCGCGCAGATGGTTTTCGAACTGCGAAGTCACGGCACCGTC
>JBAYVO010000130.1:0-6492 GCA_041674545.1 Candidatus Nanopelagicales bacterium
AACCGTTCCACATTGAAGGGGTCCGATCAAAGGTCTTTGACGTCCTCACCAAACGTGAACTCGCGGCAGTCGCAAATGCATCGAGCAAGGTCCTGACGAACCTCGATGAGCGCACCTGACCTAAACCTCAGACCCGGCGGGGTGGACGAGTCGATCTCTAAGCCGGATCCTGTCCCCGCTCAAGCGCGGGTGGTGATCATCCATCTAGGACTGCCGTTGCCGACAGCCTCGTGCGGTCTACCCGCGAACATTGAGCGGGCAGCTCGTTCGCGCAGGCCTTGCGGCCCTCTTGACCTTGCTCCAGGTGGGGTTTACCTAGCCGCACTAGTCACCTAGCGCGCTGGTGGTCTCTTACACCACCGTTTCACCCTTACCGTCCGGCAAGCCGGAAGGCGGTTTGTTTTCTGTGGCACTGTCCCGCGGGTCACCCCGGGTGGGCGTTACCCACCACCTTGCCCTGTGGAGTCCGGACTTTCCTCGATTCGCGCGAGCGAACCGCGATCACCCGATCGACTCGTCCACCGCGGAGTCTAGGCGGTCGCCTCACCTGAGATCGGGCGCATCGACCGAATGTGGCGGGAATGGCGAAGGGCCCCCGCCACAGCAGGGGCCCTTCCGAGGTGATGACATCGCCTCTCGACGTGCCAACCCTTCCTTTGAGTCGCTTAGATCATTTCTTGACGGGGCACTCACGCAGCCTCGTCTTGAAGGTGATCCAAGACATCTCCGATTAGTTCTACCGGGCCTCTCAGCCAAGCGTTCCTAACCCGAGTTCCTGTTCCGCTCGCTCGACAAACTCTCGTTTGCCGACCTGGCTTCCCAGGGTGTCCACGTGAAGCTTCGATAAACCGCGGCGCATGCAGTTGTGCGAGTTGCCTCCGGCGACTCGGTCGTACCGGCGGAGGTGTTCCAACCGATATTTCTTCGAGTACCTCATAACAATCTCGCTCACCGAATGCTTCTGGTGAACGCCTCTAGTGAACCCCGAATCAGCACTGCTGGCAACGCCAAATCCGCCGCATACACCCTTATGGGTGCATCGAATGCTGAATTGTCTTGGCGTTCGTGTTGTGGGCTTAGTACCGGCGCAAAATCTCGCCCTCGGCGCCGCGCGCAACAGCATCTAGCGACTCGTTCACGAGTGCGTCAGCACGCTTGTTTTGCTCTCGGGGCACCCAGCAGTACTCAACCTGTTGTGGCGCAAACGCATCACGGGCACGGATAGCCAAGTCCCGCATGTCGGGGTGCTTGATCTTCCATCGGCCACTCATTTGCTCGACGACAAGTTTGGAGTCCAGTCGGGCCTGTACTGATGCATTGGGGTTCAACTCAGCGATGATCTCGAGTCCACGTAGAAGTCCGGTGTACTCGGCGACGTTGTTCGTGGCGATCCCGAGGTATCCCGCGGCTTCGGCAACGACGCGGTCGCCGTCAAGCACCACTGTCCCGTACGACGCCGGTCCTGGGTTGCCACGTGAACCGCCATCGGCCTCGATGACATAGTCCGGGGCCATCAGTTCACACCGGAGCGAATCAGGATTCGACGGCACTCTTCGCACCTGGCGACTTCGTCGGGTTCTGCGTCAGCAATCGCCCTCAGATCTGTAGGTGCGAGTTGCATGTGGCAACCCTCGCAACGACTCCCTCGCAATGGTGCGGCCGCGACCCCGCCAAGGCTCTCGCGCAACTTCGTGTAGAGCGCAAGCAGCTCAGCCGGAACGCCTGACGCCAGGTCCTCGCGCCGCGCTACAACGTCGGTCCGTTCGGCCGCGATCTCAGCGAGCGCTGCTTCTTGCACCGCAAGCACCTCGGCCCGTTGCGCCTCGACCTCAGCGACCGTGGCCTTCAAACGATCCACCACGGTCTGCGACTCTTCTGCGCGCTCCATCACTTCAAGTTGCACATCCTCTAAGTCGGCTTGGCGGCGAAGCAGAGAGGTGATTTCGTGCTGAATTTCTTCGAGTTGTTTTCCTGAGGTGATCGATCCGGAGTCGAGAAGTTGCTGATCCTTCGCTGTTCGCTTCCGAACCTGATCCACCTCGTCCTCTGCGCGGCGAACCTCCCGCTCAAGGTCGGAGAGTTCCGTCGCCGCATTCACCACATCGGTGTTGAGTTCGGACAACTTCTCGGTCAGCTCGTTGACCTGTTTGGTCGCCGGTAGCGATGCTTCGCTGTGGGCGAGTTGGTCCAGGCGCGTGTCGGCCGCTTGAACGTCAAGGAGAAGGGCTTGGTGTTCCGGCGTAGCTTTCAGGACTGGCTCCTCAGGTGGTGTGACCATGGATCGGTCACGGATGTGCTGACGTGCACGGAAACGTTATCGTCGCTGGCCGTAAACGTGTTCGCCAGCCTCTGCGCAACCAGTCCACACCACGGGAACTCACTGGCGTAGTGGGCGACATCGATGACGGCGCAACCGCCGTCCGCCAGGTGCTCGCTGACCGCGTGGTGCTTGAGGTCTGACGTGACGTAGACATCGGCGCCAGCAGCGTTCGCCGCTGCCATCAGCGAATCGCCAGAGCCGCCGCAGACTGCGACGCGGCGTACCGGCCTCGCGAGGTCGCCGGCCACTCGCACACCGTGATGGGTAGCGGGGAGTCCGCGGGCGACGATCTCGGCGAACTCGGCAAGCGTGACGGTCTCGCCACGATTACCGATTCTGCCTAACCCGAGGTGCCCTGGGATCTCGGCGAGTTCGACGATGTCGAACGCCGGTTCCTCGTACGGATGTGTTGCCCGCATCGCCGCCACAACGGCACTCCGCAACTTCCGCGCAGCAACGATCTCTAGGCGAGACTCGGCGACACGTTCCGTCTGACCAACCGATCCAATATGTGGTTCCGCTCCCGGCATCGGGCGGAACGTGCCTTCACCCGGCGACCGGAACGCGCATCGTTCGTAGGCGCCAATCCTGCCCGCACCGGCCTCGGCCATCGCGTCCAAGACCGCCTCGAATTGGCCCTCAGGAACGAACACCACAAATTTGTCGAGTGGGCCGATCGATGTTGGTTGAAGGGCGCGACGCTCGTCGATACCCAGCGCCGTCGCCAACGCATCCGAGACGCCGTCAGCCCCAGAGTCAGCGTTCGTGTGTGCAACGAGCAGGGCGATGCCATTCTCAATCAGGTCATGAACGATGCGACCCTTGGCATCGTCGGCCGACACGCTCGTTACGCCACCGAAGAGCAGCGGATGATGGGCGAGGATCAGATCCGCACCCTGCGCAATCGCTTCAGATACGACGGTTTCGGTGACGTCGACGGCCACCAGAATCGATCTCACCGAGGCACCGGGACGGCCAACGACGAGCCCGATCGCATCCCAACTCTCGGCCAACTCCGATGGGTACCACGCCTCGATTTGGTCGCAGACATCTTGAACGGTGGTCACCGCACCCACATTACGCGCCCCGACCGCGGCAATCCTCCAATCACCGCCACAGACCACGTCCCCACCTCGCTCACCGCCCGACACTGCTGAGCGAGCCCCTCCCCCTCGCCAACCTCCCGCCGCGGGTAGCAACGTGGTCGATCGTGGGGCCTATGACCCCTACGATCGACCACGTTGCTACGCGCGGCCCCAGAGGCGGCGGGGGCATTCCTGAGGCGGGACAACGGATGGGCGCGAATGTTTCGGGCCTGGGCCGATAGTCGGGCGTGCACTGCTGTGCGCCGACTACGATCCAACGATGGTTGCAGCGTCAGATGTCATCGCCGCCGGGCGCCGTCGGTTTCTCCTCCTCGCCAGAATCGGCGCCAAGAGCCGACACGCCAAGCGCTTCGCGAAGTTCGGCGAATGCAGCGCAATCGCGTTCGCCCCCACGGAGATCTTCGGCGAGCGCTACATCGAGATCGCGACGGGCACCCTCTTCGGACCACGCCTCACGTTGACTGCCGGCTTCGGCCCCGACCAAGTCCTGCCTCACGGCCCGGTGGTCACGATCGGACACCGCTGCGTGATCGGGCAAGGCAATGCGATCGTCGGAATGTCATCGATCGCGATCGGCGACGACGTGTGGACCGGACACAACGTCTACATCACCGACTTCAACCACGGCTACGAAGACCTCGACGTTCCGCCCGGGTTGCAGATGAGCGCACCGCGGCCGGTCTCCATCGGCGACGGGGTGTGGCTTGGCAACAGCGTGACGGTCCTCGGAGGATCAACGATCGGCAAACACGCCGTCATCGGCGCCGGATCAGTGGTCACTGGGACGATCCCGGACTACAGCGTCGCAGTTGGCAATCCTGCACGGGTCATCCGTCAACACATACCTGGGCGCGGCTGGGTTCGCACCGAACCATCGGCCAGCGTTTCGACCCACTGAGCATGCCGCGTCCGGGCCACTATCGCAAAGCGGCGATGAGTTCGCTCCGATCGAAGTAGACCTCGTTCCGGTAGATCAGTCCGTCGCGCAGCTGCACGGTGCACAGTCCGTCGACCTCAATCGTCGACGTTGCGACTGGGATCGACGCGTGCCACAGGTTCACGAATCCGTCCTTCAGTGGCATCGAGCCTCGGTGAGTCCAGACCCAGTCCGGATTCCGGACAAGGAGGGTCGCGAAGTAGGCGCGCAGTTGCGCGTGCCCAACGATGCCATCGGGAACCGCCGGGTCCACGTACAACGCGTCGGGTGCATAGAAGGCCACGAGCGAGTCGGGGTCGTTGCCGGTCCAAGCCGGTAGCCACTGCCCTGCGAATTCACTCGCTTCATCCGGCGACAACCCATTGAAGGTTTCCATCTTCCCCAACTCCGTCAGGTACGCGTCGACGGATTTGCGCCGACTTGATGAGAATCTTCGCCCATTGTCGGTATCGACCTCGGCAAGATACGCATATGACCACCGATGCACACGATCTCGCCCGGCAGTTGTGGCACACGATCGAGCCGATCCATGCGCTGACGTACTTCGGGAACCGCACCCAGGAAGCGTGCGAGGCGCTCGGCATGCGCGGGTTCTGGATGTCCTACTTTGCGTGTCGGGCCGCGCCCATGGGTGCGGTCAGCGCACCGACTGTGGCGGCGACGTTCTTCAACTTCAATCCGGTGCGAGTAGCGCGCGCGATCCCCGGCGCTTGGGGGTTCGCTTCGCCTGAACAGGTCCTCACCGCCAGGTTTGAGGCGGTCGGCCGGACTGCTAGTGACGTGCTCGGGCCACACCCGGATGTGCCGGACGAGCTACTGCATCTTGCGGCAACCGCGGCCGAAGGTGCCGCGTGTGCCGGGCGCCCCCTCGCGGCAGCGAATGCTGCCGTTGACGCCACGGGCGAGTCTGCGTTCGTCCAGCTCTGGCAAGCGACCACAGTGCTGCGCGAATCACGCGGAGACGGGCATATCGCGGCACTCGTCGACGCTGAGCTCAACGGCATTGAGGCGTTGGTGCTGTTCAGCGCGTGCGGCGGGCCGCCGTTGCCGTTGTTTGAGGCAAGCCGAGGCTGGTCGTCCGAAGACTTCACACGCGCCCAACACGGACTCATGGATCGCGGGATACTGGCCGCCGACGGGACACCCTCGGCCGAGGGGAAGGCGCTGCACACGCACATCGAGGCCACGACGGACCGACTTGCGAGCGGTCCTGTCCTCACGCTCGGGTCTCAACGGACTGTGCGCTTCATCGAGTTGGCACAGGATCTGACCGACCAGATTGCCGCAAGCAGTCTGATCCCGTACCCGAACCCCATCGGCCTTCCGCGTGGGTAGCGCGCGCAGATGACGACGCTCACCCCCAAGCGCGCGCTCGCAATGCGAATGTCCGCGCTGCTACTTGATGGCGAGTCTCTGGCGGACCCGACCGCGACAGTGACTCATCTGGCAGCGATGCAAGGGCAGGATTTCGGCGCCGCACGATGGGCGATCGCGGTGCGTACTCAGGGCTCCGACCTCACAAGTAAAAGAACCGCGATCGAGAGCGCGTTCAACGATGGGCAGATTGTTCGGTCCTGGCCGTTGCGTTCTACCGTGCATGTGGTTGCTGCGCGAGACGTTGGGTGGATCCAACGGGCAACCAATGCGCGCATCCTGATGAAAATCGAGCAGTGGCTTGCCGGAGGCGATTTCCAAGGGCTCGATACGCGGGCGTTCGATCGGCTTCAGGCCGTCACCGTCGAAGCGTTGCAAGGCGGGCGTCGGATGAGTCGGCGAGAGATATTTGGTGTCTGGGAGGCGGCGGGGGTCGCTCCAAAAAAGGGCGGCGGATACGAATTCGTCTGGGCACTTTGCCAACGTGGCGTCACGGTTCTGGGACCGCTAGGCGAGAACGGTGATCCGGATCTGGTGCTTGCTGATGAGTGGGTTCGCGATCCGCGGATCCACGTCAGCGATGATGCGCTGCGCGAACTCACCCGCCGCTACTTCGTTGGGCATGGCCCAGCAACGGAGTACGACCTTTCGTGGTGGAGTGGGCTACCGGTCACCGCGGTCCGCAAGGGGATCGCTGACGCCGTTGACAAAGGTGTGCTGCACGAGTGCAACGTCGCGGGTCGAACCATGTGGGC
>JBAYVO010000131.1:0-6411 GCA_041674545.1 Candidatus Nanopelagicales bacterium
CGCGACGGGGGTCAGACTGTTCCTCACGTGCACGCGCACGTGATCGGTGGCCGACAAATGACTTGGCCGCCGGGCTAAAGCCCCTTACCCTAGAGGGGCAAGGCCAGCTGCAAGGCGCGGCAGGCTGACAAGTAGGCCTACTCGGCCGTCCACGATAGAGATGGATTTATGACGACCTCCGAAGTTCAAGCCACGATTACTGTGCCGAACTCAGTTTCGATGGTGAACCTGCTCGGCGTCGGTGATGACGTTCTGAAGGCGATCGAAGCAGCGCTGCCAGCAGTGGTCTTTACCGTTCGTGGCAACGAGATACATGCCGTTGGGCCAGTTGACGATGTTGACGTGGCGAAGCAGTTATTCGCGGAGTTGTTGATGGTGCTCCGATCTGGGCATGCCGTAACCGCAGACTCAGTCGAGCGCTCGATTTCGCTGTTGCGCGTGAACCACTCCGTGACACCGTCACAATTGTTGACCGCGGGCATCCTGAGTAGCCGCGGGCGTTCGATTCGTCCAAAGACGCTCGGCCAGAAGGAATACGTCGACGCGATCGACAAGCACACCGTTGTTTTTGGTATTGGTCCGGCGGGTACCGGCAAGACCTACTTGGCCGTGGCCAAGGCAGTTCAGGCCCTGCAGAACAAGAAGGTCAACCGGATCATCCTCACGAGACCTGCTGTTGAGGCGGGCGAACGGCTCGGGTTCCTGCCGGGCACGCTCAGCGAGAAGATCGACCCCTATCTGCGCCCGCTGTATGACGCACTCCACGACATGATCGACCCAGAGTCGATTCCTCGGCTTATGACGAGCGGCACCATCGAGGTCGCTCCGTTGGCATATATGCGTGGACGAACCTTGAACGACGCCTTCGTCATTCTGGATGAAGCGCAGAACACCACTCCGGAACAGATGAAGATGTTCCTCACCCGACTCGGGTTTGGGTCAACGATCGTGGTCACCGGCGACGTCACCCAAGTCGACCTGCCCGGTGGTACCCGTAGCGGCTTGCGGGTGGTGCGCCAGATTCTTGACGGCGTTGACGACGTCGCGTTCTGCGAACTCTCAAGTCGGGATGTGGTTCGTCACCCGCTGGTGGGCAAGATCGTCGATGCGTATGGGAATTACGAAGAGCAGCAGGCAGCGCCTCGGGAAGCTGATATCACCGCGGCGACTGCCGGGCGACGTGGCGAGCGTGCCCGATGAGCATCGACATTGCGAACGAGTCCGGTTGGGAAGGCTACGAGGAAAGCCTGGTGAATCAGGCGGAGTTCGTCCTAGAACGGCTGCGGATCCACCCGCAAGCAGAACTGTCGCTGGTGCTCATAGACGAAGATGCCATGACCTTGCTGCACGAGCGGTGGATGGATGAGCCAGGCCCGACGGACGTCTTGAGCTTCCCGATGGATGAGCTGCGTCCGCCCAGCGAACAAGACTCTGCGGAACCGGGACTACTCGGTGACGTGGTCATCTGCCCAGCAGTCGCGTCGAAGCAGGCCGCTGCGGCAGGTCATAGCCAACGTGACGAGCTTGGCGTGTTGTTGACGCACGGCATCCTGCACCTCCTTGGCTACGACCACGCCGAACCTGATGAGGAACGGCTGATGTTTGGCTTGCAGGGCCAGCTTGTAGCTGAATGGAATCGACGGGTCACCTGATGGTTTCTGACTTAGGGCTGGCGGTTATCGCCATCGCTTTGGTGATCATCGCGATGTTCCTAGTCGGGCTCGAACAAGCGCTCACCAGAGTCTCGAATGCTGGTGTCGCGCAGATGCGAGCCGATGGTGTGAGAGGTGCGGCGCGTTTGGCGCCGATCATCGCCGATCGCGCTCGATACGTGAACGCGGTGCTGTTGGCACGACTGACCGCTGAGGCATTTGCGACTGTGACGGTGACCGTCGCGTGCATTCGTCAGTTCCCGGAACCGCTGTGGCTCGGACCGGCGATCGCCGGTGTCATCATGCTCCTCATCGCGTTTGTTGTGCTCGGTGTCGCGCCGCGAACGCTTGGTCAACAGCACGCGCAGAGTGTGGCAGCGTCCGGTGCAGGGCTAGCGAAGATCCTGGCCGCAGTGTTTGGTCCGATTGTCTCGGCGTTGATTCTGCTCGGCAACGCGTTGACGCCGGGTAAGGGATACCGCGAAGGTCCATTCGCGACCCAGGCGGAGCTTCGCGAACTCGTAGACCTCGCTGAGGCTGACGACGTCATCGAAGCTGACGAGCGCGAGATGATCCACTCCGTCTTCGAACTCGGCGAGACCCTCGCACGCGAGGTTATGGTCCCGCGCACCGAGATGGTCTGGATTGAACATGACAAGCGGCTGCGGCAAGGGTTGTCGTTGGCGCTGCGAAGTGGGTTCAGTCGAATCCCAGTGATCGGCGACAACCTTGATGACGTCGTTGGCATTTTGTATCTCAAGGACCTCACGCGTCGATCGTTTGAGCACCACGAAGCCGAGCAGACCGAGAAGGTCGAGCGCATCATGCGCCCCGTCACGTTCGTTCCCGATTCGAAGCCAGCGGATGAACTGATGCGCGAGATGCAGGCGTCGCGGACTCACGTCGCAATCGTGATCGATGAGTACGGCGGCACTGCCGGACTCATCACCATCGAGGACATTCTCGAAGAGATCGTCGGCGAGATTGCGGACGAATATGACTTTAGCGAGATCCCCGAGACCGAACGCCTTCCGAATGGAAACTGGCGCGTGAGCGCTCGGATGCAGCTTGACGACTTCGCCGAACTTCTGGACCTCAACGTGTCCGAAGAAGAGGAAGGCGTCGACACCGTTGTAGGGCTACTAGCCAACCGGCTCGGAGTTGTACCAATCGCGGGATCAAGCATTGACATCGGTGGCTACCGACTTGTTGCTGAACTAATTGCTGGGCGCAGAAATCGCGTCGGAGCAGTGCTCGTCGAGGTACTGCCACAAGACCAAGCAGATTCGAACGAAGAACCCGGTGTTGCACACCCGCGCGCCGATAAGGGAGAAGAGTCAGACGATGAATCCTGAACCAACGAGCGGCGAGGTATCGCAGAATGCGATTGAACTTGATGCCGAAGACACCAAGTTGGTGACCTTGGCGCGTGGCGCGCGCGGTCGAGTGGGGGCGAGTGCGGGTGCCGCGGTGCGCGACGAAACGGGTCGGACGTACTCAGGTGCCACGGTTGATCTACCACACCTGAAAGTCAGCGCGCTACAGCTTGCCGTCGCGCAAGCGGTCGCGGCCGGAGCACAAGGTTGTGAATGTGCGGTCGTGATTGCTGCAGATGGTGGCGTGTTCGATGACGATCTCGACGCGGTGCGTGACCTTGGCGGCGAGAGCGTTCGAGTTCTTGGCGTGCTGCCGAATGGTCAGGTTGTTGTCGACCTTCCAGGGGGTTCAGCATGAGTGCCGAGGGTGCGGATGGCGGGATGGGAACTCGTAGCGGTTCGGGAACTGACGGTGAATTCCGGAGCGGCTTTGTCTGCTTCGTTGGTCGACCCAATGCAGGGAAGTCGACTCTGACGAACCGCATTATCGGTCGCAAGATTGCGATTACCTCCGATCGGCCGCAAACGACTCGACGAACGGTTCGCGGGGTGTTGACCAGGCCGGATGCTCAGTTGATCGTGGTTGATACTCCTGGCCTGCACAAGCCGCGGACATTGCTTGGCGAGCGCCTCAACGACTTGGTGCGGGCAACGTGGACCGAGGTCGACGTCATCGGCTTCTGTCTCGCCGCCGACGAACCGACGGGCCCTGGGGATCGCAAGCTCGCCGCAGAACTCGCTTCCATCCAACGTGGTCCAGTGATTGCGATCATCACCAAAACCGACGCAGCAACGCCAGACGAAGTCGCGGCCCGGCTTGGTTCTATCCAGCAGGTCGCAGCGAACGTGGGCCTCAAAGTCGCCGAGTACGTTCCGCTGTCATCGGTCGATGGCGCGAACGTCGATGTGCTCGTTGACCTGTTGATCGCACGGATGCCGAAGGGTCCCCAACTGTTCCCGGCAACGCAGGACACCGACGAACCGGAAGAAGCTATGTGTGCGGAACTGATTCGTGAGGCGGCACTAGAAGACGTCGTCGAGGAGCTCCCGCACTCGATCGCCGTCACGATCGATGAAATGAAGCTGCGTGAGGATCGTCCCGTCGACAAACCGTTGATGGATATTCACGCCACTCTGCACGTCGAGCGCGACAGTCAAAAGCCAATCATCATTGGCAAGAAGGGTGTTCGGCTCAAGAAGATCGGCAGCCAAGCGCGGCAGAACATCGAGGTGCTCCTCGGCACCCCGGTCTATCTGAACATTCACGTGCGCGTTGCGAAGGAATGGCAGCGCGACCCGAAGCAACTGCGCAAGCTCGGTTTTTAAGGTACGGCACGGCGGGTCTTAACGCGAACGGGCTAAGCGCAATCGTTCCCGCATCGCGGGGAGTTTGTGGTCGCTCGACGTAGGGCAGAGTAGTTCTAGAGGCTTGTGGGCAACGATCACAAGCTCGATTGCTTGACCAACCAAAGATGGAGTGCGACATGACGGACAAGGGCGAACAGCCAAACGAAGTTGATCCGCAAGAGTTGTCTGATGATGAGGCTGCCAACGTTGAGGGCGGGTTCAATCTGGGTGACTATGTGAAGCTTCCACCCATCCAAGATCAGATGCGGCGCCCGAAGTAGGCCGAATTCCACCCGCCACAGTCAACAATGGCGGTCTTGAGTGGGTTAGGACTCCGCGGCTTCGGCAGCGTCGAGCGCTATCGCGCACCGGATGAGCCCGAGGTGTGAGTAGGCCTGCGGGTGATTTCCGAGTCCGTGTTCCGTGCTCGGGTTGTGCATCTCGGGGAGTAGCCCCGTTGCACCGGCGCATTCCAGCAGTTGTGCGTAGAGGTTCTGAGCCTCGTCCAACATCTCCGCAGCAACATACGCCTCGATCAACCAGCTCGTGCAGATGTGCATACCGCCTTCGGTTCCGGGCAGGCCATCGTCGTGCCGGTAGCGGTAGACGGTCGGGCCGTCGCGCAACGACGCTTCGACCGCCCGGATGGTTCCGATCGCTCGCGGGTCGGTGCCGGTCACAAGGTCAGAAGTGATGATCGCGAGGCAGGCGGCATCGACGTCCTTGCGGCCGTACGCCGAGACGAAGCTATTGAGTTCGGCGTCCCAACCGTTAGTCAGGATGTCGTCGGCGATCTTGCGCCGCAGTTCAACCCAGTCGGGCCGTTGTGAGCCATCAAGGGCAACAACGTCGAGCGCCTTGTCGACTGCCATCCAACACATCACCCGCGAGTGCAGGTGCTTGCGAGGAGCATCGCGGATTTCCCAGATCCCATGGTCTGGTTCACGCCATCTGCGCTTGACGGCTTGGACACATGCGTTGACCGTCGAGAGATCACGCGACGTGACGAAACCCCGTGACTTCGCGGTATCGGCAACCATGGCGCAAACCGGACCGAACACATCCATCTGGACTTGCCCCTGGGCCGCATTGCCGATGCGGACAGGCCGACTGCCGGCGTATCCCGGCAGTGTGTCGACGACTGCTTCCGGGCCGAGGATCGACCCGTCGAGCGCGTACAACGGGTGCACACGCTCCGGCGACGACGCGGACTCCAGAATCTCTTCGAGCCAGATCATGAATGCATCAGCTTCGTCGGTGCTTCCCAGCAGTGACAGCGCTCCCACAGTCATCGCCGCGTCACGAAGCCAGCAGTAGCGGTAGTCCCAATTGCGGATTCCGCCGACCCATTCGGGCAAGCTTGTCGTCGCCGCGGCCAGGGCCGCTCCGGTCGGTTCGTGGCAGAGCGCCTTCAGAGTCAGGGCAGAACGCATGACGGCCTTTTCGTGGCGCTGCGGCAGGGTGATGCGTGATGTGAAGGCCTTCCACCGTTCATGCGTGAACGCGCGCCGCTCCGACTCCGGCATCTTTGCCGGCTCCATATCGTCAGTTCCTGCGCGTAGTTCAACGACGTAGTCGCCACCGGCCGGGGCAATGGTGGCTGTTGCCGTTGGGTGCGCCCCCACGTAGGTGATCTTCCAGTCCAGGCCGGGTGCAACGAGCACAAGTGGGTCCGCCGACCCCGTGACACGAATGCCGTTCTCAGTCGCCTGCAAGCCCACCGGCACCGCGCCAAACTGGGGTCGGGGAGCGAAACTCAACGTCACGGGCGCATCGCCGGAGATGACCCGCATGAGGCGAAGTTGAGCCTCTCTGTCTTGCACGTCACGGTAGGAAGCGTCGAGGTAGTCGGTCACTCGGACGCCCGCCCACGTCGTCACGACCGTCATGGATTTCGACACGTAGTTCTGGCTCAACGGGCGGCCCGCCCGAACCGGTCGAATGCTCAGGTGTCCGGCTTCTGGATCGCCTAGCAGCCCGGCCAAGATCGCTGGCGCGTCTGGCCCGGGGTGACATAGCCAGTTGACACTTCCGTC
>JBAYVO010000132.1:0-6356 GCA_041674545.1 Candidatus Nanopelagicales bacterium
CGCTCTTCCAGGTTGGCCGACCGCGCCAGGTAGGAGAACGCGCCCTCGCACGTCACCAGACTGCGTTGAGATTCCGGAAGTTCCGCCAGCTTCGAGACCAACTCTTGATCGAGTTCGGCGAGCCGTTGGTTGTACGCGTCGGCGTTGCGACGGTATTCAGCGCTGTGTTCTGGGTCGGCCTCGCTGAGAGCCGTGGCGATGTTGTCGATGTAGCGCATCCCCGTGCGGGGCGCCATCCATGCGTGCGGGTTCGCGTAGCCGGCGTACTCGCCGTTCGCGATCGGGATCACCTCGACGCCGTCAGTCGCGGTGATGTGCGGAGCACCGGATGCTTGGGTGAATGCCGTGAACCAGTCATCGAGGCCCAGCCCATTGACGATGACGAGGTCTGCAGTCGCCGCGTTTCGGATATCCGACGGCGTGGGTTCGTACCCGTGGATCTCCGCTCCCGGCCGGGTAATCGAGGCAACGTCGACGTTTTCACCGCCTACCACTTTCACCATGTCAGCGAGGACGGTGAACGTCGTGGCGACGTGTAGTCGCTCAGAGTTCGCCGACGGTGGTGCGTCGTTGACCGCGGTCGATGATGTGCAGGCTGACACGCTGAAGACCGTCAGCACAACAGTCGCTGACGTCAACCATAGCCCGCCTCGCACCGAACCGTCTCCCACAGTTTGTCGTGCCTGCGCCACCTAGACGCTAGTCCCGAAGAAGCTGAAACAACGCTGCCGAATGTCTTCAATGTCGGCAATTCAGCGAAACACCACACAGCCGTTGACCATCGTGGTGTGTCCTTCAAGAGGCCACCGAATCAGAACTACAGGCTAGCCGACTGACCCAAGCAATTCACGGCACGCGCAATCGAGCCCATGACCGCAGGGAGCGGGACGCAAAACCGCTGGTGTCCGTGATGTGAACACCGCGAAACCACTCGTACCCCGCTCCCGGATCAGATTTCGATCACGTCGACGAGGCACGAGGGGTTGCTATCAAGACGTCGTGGCCCTTATGCCACCTTGACCGTGAACTTCTTGTTCAGCGCAGTATGCGTGGCACTCGCGGAGGCTGTGCCGACAATCTTGCAGGCACCCTTCTTGCCGGTGAATACCAGCTTGCCGCGCACAACCTTGCACACCTTGGGGCTCGTCGTCTTCCAGCGAACACCCACCCCAGCGTTTGTGGACTTCGGCAGGGTCACCGTCTTCGACTTCTTCTTGCCCTTCCTTTTCACCTTCGCGGGGACCGATCCGACAATCTGCTGCGAGGCCGGCGGTGAAGCCACTACTCCGGGGGTCACAGCGATGGAGGCGCTGTATGTTCCAACGCCCGCATCGTTGACGGCCGCGACCTGGAACACGTAGCGCGTGCCGTTGGCCAAGCCGCTCACAGTCGCCTGAGTCGCGGTCGATGCGGCCCGATCGAACGCCGACCAACTTGACCCGCCATTTGCCGAGTAGCGGATGGCGTAGTCCGTCACGGGCAGGTCCACCGAAGTCGTCGCCGCCGTCCAGCGAAGGGTGGCTTGACCATCTCCTGGTGCAACAGTCAGTGCCGTCGGTGTGCCGAGGATGTGGGATAGCCGCACATCAACACCGGATCGTGACTGACCATGCGCAATGTTCATTGGCTGGCTGACATACGTCTGATAGATCCACTCGCCGTCTGAGACTCTCAAGCGCACGCCCTGCCCAGATAGTCCACCGAGTCCAATACGAAATGTGCTATCTACACTGGCCAGGCCATAGGAACGGATTCCATCCGTATCCACCAAGTAGAACTCGAGCCTGGCCAGGTCTTCCTCAGACAGCGCTACGCCCCCGGGGCTCGTGATGGTCCCTGTGACGAAGCCCGCGTAGGACACCGACAAGTTGATGTCGCGCGATGTAGCGGCACTGCCAATCGTGATCGGACTCGTGGCCGACAGGTAGTTCCCTGCACGGTCAGACACGAAGAGATCGTATTCACCGGCGGGCACCTTCGGGATTGAGTAGTTACCGTCGGAACCAACAGTTCCCTCCACCGAACTCCCATCCTCGTCCGACAGGACAACCTCGATGGTTTCGTACTGGTCCAACACGTCATCCTCGGAATCAAGGATCGAACCCGTCACCGAGTTGGTCGGCTTGCACGCGTTACGCCCGTTGCCCGCGACGACGTAGATGCGCGCTGATCCAACAAGATCGTCGTAACCCCCCAAGCCTAGGACGTAGCGCGTGGACGCCGTGGCGTTGAAGGTCAATCCCGAGTTCCCCGCGATCGGGGATCCGTACGTGCCCTCGTCATCGTCATCATTAGAGGCAACGAGAGTCTGAGCCGACTGCCCTGACCAGATCTCTAGGGTCGTGTCCCCTTCTCCAAACTCAAACGGAGTTGTGTACGTACATACGCTCAAAGGGCCCGTGGACTGAGCTGTGAACGCCCAGAACCTCGTTTTGTCCGACTTCACATCGGCTCCAACGGAGCCTGTCGGCGCACCAACGTTGCTCCCAACGAAGTCCCCTGGGATCGACATCGGGAGTGTGAGGGGCGAGGCCTTCGAGCCATCAGCCGCTGCTGCAGGATTCATGGAAAGCCCCGTCAGTGCGATAGCACCCACAACAGCACTCGCAACGAGCGAGCGGAGTCCGAGCCGTCGCGCGCTCCTGGCACGCCTGCTCTCTTGCGTCGTCATCATTAGCTCCTCAGCCGCAGCTCCATCACCGTTCCACTCGCTCCGAAGTCGATCCGGAACCGAGCTCAACGGCATATGGTCATGGGTTGTCTGTCGCGCCACCAAATCAAGTGACGTGGCAGCTCAGCAAGACCAAACTAAGGCGCGACTGAGTGTTTGATCTATGGGGATTTCTACCCCTTTAGAGCACGTGTCGGCTTCAAGGAACGTGTCCGCACGCAAGCTAGGCAACCGCTGCCGTTACGACACCCGGACCGTGTACTTTCTATTGAGCGCTGCGGTGGTTGAGTTGGCCGGAGCGGTCCCGACTACCTTGCAGGCGCCCTTCTTGCCACTGAACACCAACTTGCCGCGGACGACCTTGCAGACCTTGCGGCTCGTGGCCTTCCAACGGACGCCCTCACCTGAGTTTGTAGTCTTCGGCAACTTCACTTCGCTCGGCCGCCTCAGCCCATCTCTCTTGATCTTCCGAGGAATAGAGCCGACAACCTTCTGATCAACGGTTGTTGGATACGAACCCGCGGGTGGTGTTACGGCAGCGCGAGGTGTCACCGCGGCGGACGTCGCACTGTAGACACCGACTCCGGCGATGTTGACTGCAGCGACCTGAAACACATAGCTCGTATCGTTTACCAATCCGCCAATAGTCGCCTGGGTCTCGATTGACGCGGCACGGGCGAACTGCGTCCAACTCGATCCACCGTTGGCGGAGTACCGAATCTGGTAGTCCTCCACAGGCATACCCACTGCGCTTGTCGCTTCGGACCAACGGAGGTCCACTTGGCCATCGCCCGCCGAGACCGTCTGCACTGTGGGAGTGCCGAGGAGCAGGGAGAGACTGATATTGAAGCCGGTTCGTGACTTCCCGTAGGGAAGTTCGAAGGACCCACTCCGGTAGGGATAGAAGATTGCTTCGTGGGTGACTACTTCCAGGAAGTACAGCGGTCCTGGAACGTTTCCGATCGCTGCACGGTAGGTGCCATCCGCCGCTACGGCGGCGAACGTCGTGTTGTTGTCCTCGTCGTGTACGAGCACACTCAAGGATTCGCGTTGCATTTCTGTCAACGGTGCGCCCGCAGGCCCGGTGATTTTCCCGCTGATCGTCAGCCCAGCGGTCATTGAAAGGTCGATCCCGCCGACCGATCCGACCTCGCCGACATCAATCGTCCTAGTCGCTGAGTCTTTAAGCTCGCCCATCTGGTCGTACGCAAACACCTTGAATGTCGGGCCAGTCAATCCCCCGAGACCTACGAGGAAGTCGCCCCTCGGAAGAGCCACCTCGCCGATACGAGTCGCGCCGTTGATATCAGTCACTCGGACGTACTGAGAGTCATCTGGGGTCATCTCGGCTAGCAAATATTCGGGGATGTCAACTGTCCCACCGATCGTTCCCGCCGCAACAAGGGGAATCTCCAGCCCATCGATTACTTCGCCTCGGGCAACTTCAAATTGTTCACCGGTGTACGGCTCGAACCAGCCGGCAGAATCATAGGTCTTCAAAGTAAACGTCGTGCCCTGCAAGAATCCGAGTCCAACGCGAAACGTACCGTCGGCGGCAACTGAGCCGCTAGAACCCCAGCCCCTGGAGTCGTACACCACTGCATTCAAAAAGTGACGTCGGCCTTCTGGAACGGAGAGTTGCGCTTCCCCTCGGTTCGTCAGCTTCCCACTCAGAGTTGTTGCGGCAGTCAATGTGATCTCAAGGCCACTAATCGACTCGCCTGCTTCGAGTTCAAACGGCGCACTCACGTAGGTCTCAAACCAGCCTCCGGTATCGCCAACAGTCAGTGTGAACGTGGTGCCCGCCAGATTGACGCGAGGAGCTCGGAAGGTGCCGTCTGAGGCGACTACGCCGTTCCACTTGTTGCCCCTAGAGTCCGTCAAGTGGACCGTCAGTTCTGATTCCGCCAACGACGACCCCACGGGGGCACTTATCTGCCCGCTCACCATCGACCCTGAGCCCTGAGCGGCAGCGGCCGGTGTGGTGGACAGCCCAGTCAGTGCAAACGCAGCCAGCACCAGGCTGACTACGACAGCACGGAATCGGAAACGGAGCACGCCTGTAGCAGGCGTCGAAGTGCTCGACAGCATTGAAATTCCCCCGGTACCCCGACTCAGAATGCCCCCGTGGTTCCACGGTCGGCCCGGAACCAGGTGGAACGGTACATGATCGTTTGCTGGCTGTCACGCCGCTCCAAGAGTGCCGCGAACTGCAGCAAGGCAACGTTAGGTCAAGCGGCGACGATGAACTATGGGGATTTCTACCCATCTTCGGCTCGCCTCCGGACGCGCAGGATCCGCGATGTCCAATCGCGTTCGCGTTTCTGGCTTGTCCAGCGTTGCTTCACCCCCGCATCGTGCGCTCACTCACCATGCGAACGCCTAGCCGACGTAAGCCGCCCACGCGTTGATGTTGTAGCCAGGTGCTGACTTCCAGTCGGCGAATGCTTGCGAATCGGGATCCAGCGTTGCGGGCACCACCAGGTCAGCACGGCGTCCGCCAACGAGTCGCGCCTGGTTCATCCACCAGCCCGGATCACCGAGGGTGGTGACTGTTGCACTGACGACCTGAGCCGCGTCGATTCCAGCCACCACTGGCGGTTCATCGGAATCGACCGGGTTGATCGAGAAGATGCCGCTGGAACCTTGACACCCATCGTCGACGGGGTTCGCCACGACCGTGTACGCCTGCGCGAGCTTCGCGATCGCGTACCAGTGGCACATCGTGTTCTCGGGGTACTGGTTCGCAAAAAGTCCGCCCGCGTCCTGCAGGTGACTTCCGTACGAACCCGTCCAGTTCGTCGGCACCGCAATGATGTCTGCCCGATTCACTGCCAGGACGCTTGAAGCCTCCGGGAAGCGCACGTCTTCGCACGCGAGCAATCCGATTCGACCGATCTCGGTCTCGAACACGTCCAGCGAATCACCCGCCGTTGCCCATTGCGTGAGCGATGGATCGAGGTGCGTCTGTCGGTACTGCCCGACGACCGTGCCCTTCGGTGAGACCAATGCGACGGTGTGGAACAGCTTCCCGTCCGCGTGCTCAATGTAGCTGCCAACGGTGTGCCTTCCGGTCCGAACGGCGAAGTCGCTGAGGACCTGAACGGTGCGACCAACTGATGATTCGGCGGCGGCACTTGCAGCATCAGTGGTGGAAGGCACAGCCGCGAAGCTGAATGCCGGGAAGACGAGCACCCCGGCAGCCGTGCCCGCGTTCTGCACGTGCTCGACCAGCGCTTCCGCACGCTGAACGTTGCCGTCAAAGTCACCGGCCATCACGCGGTACTGCAACGCCGACAACGCCACACGCTGCCCGACCTTCGTGGCCGCGTTGTCCACCGGTGCGCGGTAGAACGCAATGTCACCGTAGAGCTCAGGGCGACGTCGCGCCAACGTCGAACGTTGATCGTTGTCGAAAAGCGCTGGGTCAATTTCGCCGTAGAGGATCGACTCTGGGTTGGCGATATTGGTGTTTGCTGTCGTGGCTGGTGAGTGTGCGATGCGTTCACCGTCGGCTTGCCAAATCGACGCGCATCCGCCGTAGGTCACGGTTACCCCGGTTGTCGGGTTCGTCTCGGCATTGTTGCGATCGGAGGCGACCATAGCCAAGCCATTCCACGTCGACAGTTGCTGGACCGCGGCGATAGTCGAGTGGTTTCCTTTCGCTTCTTCTTCGAGCTCAACG
>JBAYVO010000133.1:0-6230 GCA_041674545.1 Candidatus Nanopelagicales bacterium
CAACTGGGTTTCCCGCGGCTCTGGCAAGCTCATCGGCGCGCTCGACGCCTTCGGTGAGATCGGAATTCACGGCAAGGTCTGTCTCGACGCGGGTGCCTCAACCGGTGGCTTTACCGCCATTCTGCTTGAGCGAGGCGCGGCCAAGGTCTATTCCGTTGACGTCGGGTATGGCCAACTTGCCTGGTCTCTGCAGAGTGACGATCGGGTGGTCGTGATGGACCGATTCAACGTCCGGAACCTCTCCCCGGGTGACCTCAATGAACTGCCGGAGGTTGTGGTCTCAGACCTTAGTTTCATCTCGTTGCGAACAGTCATGACCGCTTTGTGTTCAGTCTCGGCACCCAACGCTGACCTCCTGCTGATGGTCAAGCCGCAGTTCGAGGTCGGCAAGGAACGTCTCGGAAAGGGCGGTGTTGTTCGCAGCCCCCAACTGCGCGCCGAGGCAGTAGTGGGGGTGGCGCAGGCGGCACAACTGCAAGGTTTCGGTTGCGCAGGCGTAGCGGCGAGCCCGCTGCCGGGCCCGAGTGGAAATGTTGAGTACTTCCTTTGGTTACGACGAGATTGCCCTCCGATAGGGGAGGATGACGTAGAGCGGGCCGTTCGAGAGGGTCCGCAGTAGCGTCTGATGAGCCCGATGAACGGGAAGGCACCAATGAGTTCACCCACGAACGCCGATGGCGCGATCCGGCGTGTGCTCGTTATCCCGCATGGCGGGCGCTCCGATCTCGCCGAGACCACTGAGCGTGCGATCGCGAAGTTGCAACGAGCAGGCATTGTTGTGCGCATGCTCGCGTCCGATTGTGACCGTTGCAGCGTTGTCGACGTGGAGTTCGTTGAATCTCACGAGGCCGCAAAGGACTGCGAATTGGTCCTGGTGTTTGGTGGCGATGGAACGATCCTGCGGTCGGCCTATTTGGCCAGAGGTCAGGGCGTTCCGTTGCTCGGCGTCAATCTCGGCCACATGGGATTCCTCGCGGAATCCGACCCCGAAGATTTGCCCACGGTCATCGCATCAGTGGTGAACCGCAGTTACGTGGTGGAGCACCGACTTGCGCTCGATTTGCGGGTGCGGCGGCCCGATGGGACTGAAGTTCTTGGCTGGGCGTTCAACGAAGTGAGTATCGAGAAAGCTGCGCGCGAACGCATGATCGAGCTCATGGTCGCGATTGACGATGAACCGCTATCGGCGTGGTCTGCCGATGGGCTGGTGTGTGCAACGCCTACGGGCTCGACCGCGTACGCGTGGTCCTCCGGTGGCCCGGTCGTGTGGCCAGATGTTGAGGCACTCGTGGTGGTTCCCATCAGTGCGCACGCGTTGTTTAGTCGTCCGATTGTGATTGGGCCGAACAGCGAGGTCGATATCGATGTCCTCGGTAGCGGACCTGGCGGAGTCGCGTGGTGCGACGGCGGACGCATGATTGACGTCCCCGTTGGTTCTCGCGTTGAGGTGCGTCGCAGTCCGGATTCGGTCTACCTGGCGCGCCTGCAACCCGAACCGTTTACCAAGCGGTTGGTCGCGAAATTCAACCTGCCCGTCGCAGGGTGGCGTGGACGCCCCGACGAGGGAGTGCAGCAACCGTGATCGAGTTCTTGAAGCTCCACAAGCTTGGCATCATCGACGACGCTCACATCGAGCTTGGGCACGGCCTGACGGTCATTACGGGCGAGACGGGTGCAGGCAAGACGATGGTTCTGTCTGCATTACACCTGCTGCTCGGTGGCAAGTCAGATCAGGGCCTCGCCGCGTCCAAGGAGACCTCGGTGCAGGGAGGCTGGGTCCTTGAGGACGGCACCGTTGTGGTCAGCCAACTCGAGGATGCCGGAGTCGAACTCGTCGACGGCGAGCTCATCATGACGCGCACCATGCCATCGGCTGGCCGGAGCCGTTGCTCAGCTAACGGAACGGTGATTCCGCAGGCTGTCGTGGCGCAATTTGCCGACGACCTGGTCGCTGTTCATGGGCAGTCGGATCAGAGCCTGTTGCGGAAGGCGTCGAAGCAACGTGACGTCCTCGACCGCTTCGGCGGCGCTGCTCTCGCAAAATGTCGCGCCCGCTACTCGAAGCTCTACGACGTTGTACGCGACCTCGACGACGAGTTCGAAACAGCTGTCTCAAGCCAAGCAGAACAACGGGCAGAGCTTGCGGATCTGCGGCTGAAGCTCGAACTCATCGAGGCCGTGGCGCCGACCCCTGGCGAGGACGATGAACTTTCCGACGCGGCGGCGCGCCTGACCAACCTGTCAGCGTTGCAAGAAGCTGCGGCCACCGCCTCCGCCGCGATCAGTGGTGATGAGGTCGGCGAAGCCGCGGCGCTCCACGTCATTCAGTCCGCGACTCGCGCGCTTGAGGGCGTGGCGGAATTCGACCCAGCGCTTGCTGGGTTCCGCGATCAACTGCGTGAAGTTTCCGTGATCTTGAACGAGGTTGGGGTAGACCTCTCGCGCTACCTTGCCGACCTCGACGCCGAGCCCGGCGAACTGGAGCGTATCCAGCAACGCCGCGCTGAACTCACGTCGCTCACGCGGCAGTTCGGAGCGTCGATCAGTGGAGTTCTGGAATGGTCTGGCTCCGCGGCGGCGCGGGTGGATGTCCTGGAACGATCAGGTGACCTTGAACAGCTTGGGGCACAACGTGCACAGGCTCGCGCGGACCTCGCAACGGCTGCGGCCGCGCTGACGGCGGCACGCAAACGGGCCGGCCGGGAGTTCTGCGCTCGTGTGACGACGGAGATGCAAGGGCTGGCAATGCCCCATTCGCAGCTTGGTGTCGCGATTCGCCACCGCAAGCCGATGGCATCTCAAGAGGGTCTCGTCATTGAGGGGTTGGCCGATCCCGCTGCCTTCGGCGCATCAGGTGTCGACGAAGTCGAGTTCCTCCTCCTCGCGCACGAAGGTGCAACGCCAGCGCCCATCGGTAAGGCGGCATCCGGCGGCGAACTCTCGCGGATCATGCTCGCCCTCGAGGTTGTGCTCTCGGAAAGCGCGAGCGCGCCCACGTTTGTCTTCGATGAGGTTGACGCGGGGGTTGGTGGACGTGCGGCGGTCGAGATTGGCCGACGTCTCGCTGCCCTTGGCAAAACGTCGCAGGTGCTCGTAGTCACGCACTTGCCGCAGGTTGCTGCGTTCGCTGACCATCACCTGGTGGTGTCGAAGCAAAGCGACGGGCGCGTGACGACGTCTGGCGTGGCAGCGCTGGACGACAGTGACCGCGTCAGGGAACTCGCGCGGATGCTTGCAGGACAAGAGGAATCAACACATGCGGCCGCGCACGCACAGGAACTGCTTGATCTGGCTGCGCTGGAGAGAACAAACTCGACGCTCGCCACGGGTGAGCGACGCACGTAGATCGAAGTTCGGCTGATAGCCTGGCAACCCGTGGGCCAAACACAAACGAAACATGTCTTTGTCACTGGCGGAGTCGCCTCGTCGCTCGGTAAGGGTTTGACGGCCTCTAGCCTCGGGAACCTCCTCGTGGGTCGCGGTTTGCGCGTCACCATGCAGAAGTTGGACCCGTACCTCAACGTTGATCCGGGAACCATGAACCCGTTTCAGCACGGAGAGGTCTTCGTCACCGACGACGGCTCTGAGACTGACCTAGACGTCGGGCACTACGAGCGGTTCCTTGATCACAACTTGTCGTCAGAGGCGAACGTCACCACTGGGCAGGTTTACTCCAGCGTTATCGCCAAGGAACGTCGTGGGGAGTACCTCGGCGACACCGTTCAGGTGATTCCGCACATCACCAACGAGATCAAGGCACGGATCCTTGCCATGGGCGGCCCAGACGTTGACGTTGTCATCACCGAAGTTGGTGGCACGGTTGGCGATATCGAGTCGCTGCCATTTCTGGAGGCGGTTCGTCAGGTCCGCCACGAGATCGGGCGCAAGAACGTCTTCTTCCTCCACGTTTCGTTGCTGCCCTACATCGGCCCATCTGGTGAACTCAAGACGAAACCCACGCAGCACTCGGTTGCGGCTCTTCGCAGCATCGGCATCCAGCCTGATGCGCTCGTATTGCGTGCGGACCGCCCTGTGCCGATCGGCATCAAGCGCAAGATCTCGTTGATGTGCGACGTCGACGAAGAGGCTGTCGTTGCCGCGGTGGATGCGCCAAGCATCTACGACATTCCGAAGGTGCTCCACGGAGAAGGGCTCGACGCGTACGTCGTGCGGTCGCTCGATCTGCCCTTCCGCGACGTCAATTGGAAGACGTGGGATGACCTCCTGCGGCGCGTCCACGAACCGGCCCATCGCGTGACCATCGGGTTGGTCGGTAAGTACGTGGACCTGCCCGATGCCTATCTCTCGGTGACCGAGGCGCTGCGGGCTGGTGGATTCGCGAACGACTGCGGTGTGAAGATCAAATGGGTCGCCTCCGATGCGTGCGAAAGTCCCGCCGGAGCCGAAGCGCAGCTTGGTGATGTCGATGCGATCTGCGTGCCTGGCGGCTTCGGAGTGCGTGGGATCGATGGCAAGCTAGGCGCACTGCGCTACGCACGTGAGAACGGACTTCCAACCCTTGGGCTTTGCCTCGGGTTGCAGTGCATGGTCGTCGAATACGCCCGCAACGTGATGGGTGAAGTCGAGGCAAATTCGACAGAGTTCGATCCTGACACCGCTTATCCCGCAGTTGCGACGATGGCCGAACAACTCGACGTGGTCGCCGGGGAACGCGATATGGGCGGCACGATGCGCCTAGGCCTGTGGGACGCCGAACTCGTTCCAGACTCGGTGGTCGCGAAAACCTATGGCAAGACAACCGTGCAGGAACGCCATCGCCACCGGTACGAAGTGAACAACGCGTACCGCGGCCAGCTTGAAGCTGCGGGACTGGTGATCTCGGGCAAGGCAGCAGAGGCCGATCTCGTTGAGTTTGTCGAACTTCCTGAATCGGTTCACCCGTACTACGTCGCGACTCAGGCACATCCAGAGTTCCTGTCCCGCCCAACGCGGGCGCACCCGCTGTTTAGCGGGCTGGTTAAGGCCGCGCTCGACTTCCAATCGGCATCGCACGCCGACGCCGCGGTGTCGGTTACAGAAGACGCTGCCGAGGTAGCCGCGCGGTGACGTTGGACGAGTTGGGCGACTGGCTTGGTCCGGTCCGCGACGAGCCAGCGGATTTCGACGTCGTTGAAAGCGTCACCAGGTATCGAGGCTACGTCTGGGACGTGCAGACCGATCACGTGACGATCGGTGAGCAGACGGTCCAACGCGACTTTGTTGCGCATACCGGAGCGGTTGCTGTCATTGCGCTCGACGACCAGGACCGCATCTATCTCTTGCGTCAGTATCGCCATCCTGTCGGCATGTACCTCTTCGAGCCGCCGGCCGGCTTGATCGACGTCGCCGGTGAGGACCCACTACTTACGGCGCAGCGTGAGCTCGCCGAAGAAGCGGGGCTCGAGGCCCAGACCTGGAACGTCCTTGTGGACTTCTTCACCTCGCCTGGTGGTTCGAGCGAGACCATCCGCATCTATCTCGCCCGTGACCTTTCTGTGTTGGACGGCGGGCGGATTCAGACCGGTGAGGCAGAGGAGATTGACCTGCCCGCGCAATGGGTACCGCTCGCGGACGCTGTCGCACTGGTAATGCGCGCCGAGATCGCTAATCCGACGGCGGCGTTCGGGGTGCTGGCGACGTCAGAAGCAAAACGTGCCGGGTGGTCAACGCTGCGAGAACCGCAAGCGCCATGGCCTGCTCGTGATTACCTGTTGGAACACGGCCGGGTGCGGACCGATGTCGAGCCTCGCCACTGAAGGCGCACCGCAACAAAGGCCCAGCTTGTTAGCTGGGCAGGTCGAGCAATACCTGAACCACCTGATAGTCGAGCGTGGGCTATCGGCCAACACGATCTCGGCGTACCGACGTGACCTTGGACGGTACGTCGCGTTTTGTGAGCAGCTCGCAGTGACGCGGGGACAAGATGTGACCGCCGACGTCGTTGCTTCCTTCGGGGCCGATCTCGTGCGCGCCACGGACGAACACGCGGCGCTCTCAGCAGCGTCAGTGAGCCGGATCATCAGCTCGGTCCGTGGCTTTCACCGTTTCCTGTTGTTGGAGCAGGTCACGGCGACCGACCCTTCGCACGACGTGAAGCCGCAAGTCCCGAAGCGGCGCCTCCCGAAGGCGCTGACTGTTGATCAAGTCGTCGCGATGCTCAACGCCCCGAACCCAGACGACGTGCTCGGCATGAGGGATCGCGCGCTCTTGGAGTTCCTCTACGCCACGGG
>JBAYVO010000134.1:0-6194 GCA_041674545.1 Candidatus Nanopelagicales bacterium
GGGGGGGGGGTGCTCATAGTTGATCTCTCATGTTCGTGGACTGGAATGGAATCTGCGTGCAGAGGTTCGCGCCTGCGGCGCAATGCGAGACGTCACCACGAAGACTTCGTGATGCCAGGTAGCTCGCCGCGGTGCGCCATCTCGCGGAAGCGGATGCGAGATACCCCGGCAACGCCGATGTATCCGCGTGGTCGCCCGTCGACTTGGTCGCGATTTCGGACTCGAACAGGGCTTGAGTCTCGGGGCATTCTGCTCAACGCTGCGACTGCCGCCTGCAACGTCTGGGCATCTGGCGCAGTGCGGATCCGTTCCTTGAGTTCGATTCGCCGCTGCTGGTGTAGCGCGACCAGACGCTTGCGCCGTTCGTTCGCTGCGATCTTTGACTTCTTTGCCATTACCGTTCCTCCTTGAATTCCACGTGTTGGCGGACGACTGGGTCGTATTTGCGCATGACGAGCCGGTCGGGGTTATTGCGACGGTTCTTACGGGTGACGTAGGTGTAGCCAGTGCCGGCGGTCGAGCGCATCTTCACGATCGGCCGGACGTCGCTGCCCTTCTTCGCCATCAGAGCTTCACCCCGTCTCTCATGAGATCTGAAACAACCGCGTCGATACCTCTGCGGTCGACAACCTTGATTCCCTTGGCGCTTAGCCGAAGCGTGACGAACCGACCGAGACTCGGCACCCAGTAGCGCTTCGATTGGATATTGATGTTGAAGCGTCGGTTGGTGCGCCTATGTGAGTGCGAGATCTTCTTCCCGAACCCAGGCTTCTTTCCTGTGACTTGGCACGTGCGTGACATGTAACCCTCTCCCTTAATGAAAACCATTGTCAATATACTCTTACTGAAAATGGTTTCCATTAAGGGGTATTTGATGAAAAAAGGTATTCACCCGGACTACGGCCCGGTCGTGTTCCGTGATCGCAGTGCGAACTACATGTTCTTGACCAAGTCAACGGCTAAGCCAAGCGAAACGGTCGAGTTCGAGGGTTCGGTGTATCCCGTGCTCGACGTAGATGTCTCAAGCGCAAGTCACCCGTTCTGGACGGGTCGTAGTCGAGTGCTCGATACGGAGGGGCGAGTAGAGAAGTTCCGTCGCCGCTACGGCGCATCAGGAACTTCGGCAGTCAGTGCTGACGCGGAGGGAGGTGAATAGCGTGAAGGTGAGGAACTCGTTGAAGTCACTGAAGAAGCAGCCCGGGTCTCAGGTGGTGCGACGCCGGGGTCGGACATTTGTGATCAACAAGAAGAATCCGCGACTCAAGGCTAGGCAAGGCTAGGCAGTGGTGAGGGGCGTAAACACAGTGAAGATCGAATTGAGCGAGGGGGAGGTTCCATGCAGGTTCCGGTGATTCTGGTGAGCGGCATATCGGCCGATGCGATGGCGGTGACGACGGTAGGACTGCAGTGGGACCTGCCGCGGGCCGTTGTTGTGCGGCATGAGATCGACTACGAACGATCGGTGCTTCTGCGGCTGATCAGCGATGCGTCTGGCGTGCTCGAACGGGAGGAACTCGACATTGCCCATGCCTGCGTTTCATGTGCGATTCGCGAGGACATCATTCCCACCCTGGAACGGTTGGGTGAACACGGCGCGTGGGGCGCGATCATCGCGCATCTACCGGTCACGGCCGAAGCGACACAGGTCTGCCGGGTGCTCGGAATGGATACGGACATCGCACCGCATGTCCGTATCAGCGCATCGGTGGTGGCATTGGAGGCGGCGTCGATTGTTGACGATCTACTGGGCGACGAACTGGTGGTCGAACGTGACCTTGGAGCCAGCGAGTCTGATGAGCGGTCGATCGCAGAAGTCGCCTGCGCGATGGTCGAATACGCCGATTTGATCATGCTTGATGGGGCGTTGTCGAAGCCCGCGCGCGAATTGTTGGTTGCGCTGGCCCGCCCGAATGCGATCGCAGCCGAGGATCCTGCCGACGTCGAGACCGCAGCGCTCGTCTCAGGTATTCACAACCACAGCGAGAGCGAACAGTGGGTCGCGCCGGTGCCACTGACGAGAGCTGTCGGCGCGGAACTTGAGGATGTGTGGGTCCTTGATTTCAAGTCGCACCTGCCGTTCCACCCTGACCGCCTCAATGCGGCGATCGAACGCCTCGGGACCGGTCAGCGCCGATCGCGCGGGTGTTTCTGGTTGCCAACTCGGCCACACCAGATCTGCATCTGGGACGGTGCCGGAGGGCAGCTCAGTATTGGTTCGGCACCGCAGGTGTGGGGCAAGAAGCGCCCGCGCACTCATATTGTGATCACGGGCGTGGGTGGTGGTCGGGACCGAGTTGAGCGCGATTTCCGCGATTGTCTGCTCACGCGTGAAGAGGTCGCCACGATGGGAGTGAACTGGCCGGTTGCCGAAGACGGCTTTGAGCCCTGGTTGGGGTAGTGGTGCAACAACGTAGCGGTGAAATGTTGTCGCTCAGCGACCAAAATTCACCGCTACGTTGGCCACCCTCGCGCGCTATCCCCCACCGGTGGTGACGTAGGGGAACACTACGAGCGTGTACGCGACGATCACGGCGACCATCAGGCTGGCGAGGATTGTATTTCCGCGGCGACTCTTGACGAAGAATCCCGCAATCGCTCCCACCGCGATGAGTGCGCGGAATCCGAGGTCTTGGCTCATCAGCACGAAGTCACCTGCGACGAGCTCTCGCAGGACGCTGACCACGGGGAGTGCGAGCAAGATTCCGAAGAAGAACGATCGGTTGTAGTTGAACGCTTCTTCAAGCGGACGCACGGGCGAGCTTGGTGCTGGCAGGTCTGGCGAGTCTGCCTCGGCCGCGCCGTCGACTGAGATTTCCATGTCGATCTCGTACTTGCCTGGCTCGGGTTGCAGCAGGTAAGCCATGAGTGTGACCGCGGTCGGGAGCAAGATGAACAGCAAGAACGACCCGGTCTCGATTTGGCTGGTGCTGCCGTCGGAGGCGAACGGCGCGGCGACCCACATCTCGATCACGAGCAACATGAGGAACACGTTCCACAGCGCGACTGCGAGGTAGCTGCGGCCGTACGTCCGGCTCTGGATGAGGTCGGCGACGTTCCCGATCAACACCCGCATCGCCCACCCGGAAAGGAACGCGACGAAGAACCACAGGTAAGTCGTCATCGCCACCTCCAATCGGCCTATGGCCACCCGCGGCCGATCCTCCCAGATCCCCTGCGCCTTTGCCCCCTACCTTCCGCCGCCCCCTCGTTTGGTAAACACGCCCGGCCTGCCGGGCGTGTTTACCAAACGGGGGAGCGGAAGTGCAACTAAGGGTTGCGGGATCGGGGAATGGGGGTTACGGTTGTGCAACCAAACGTTGCATAAGGAGTTGACCGTGGAATACGGAACCATCGAACGCGAGATCCAGATTGACGCAAGCCCTGAGGTTGTCTTTGAAGTCGTCAGCCAACCGGAGCACGTCCGCGAATGGTGGTCCGATGAGGCCACGTTCGGCCCGAACCCCGGCGATCCAGGTGAACTCAGGTTCCACTCGCCCGATGACGAATCCGTCAAGGTTGCACCATTCACCGTCGTAAAGAGCGAACCGCCGACGCTGTTCTCGTTCCGGTGGATTCACCACCCCGGCGAGGTCGCGAAGCTCGGCAATTCGCTGCTGGTCACCTTCGAGCTAGAGCCGACGGAGACAGGCACGCTGGTGAAGATGACTGAGAGCGGGTTTCGCGAGATGGGCTGGGAAGTAGCCGTCCTCGAGGCGACCTACAACGATCACATCCACGGCTGGAACTACTTCATTCCTCGACTCGGCGACTACGCGGCCAAGCAGGCGACTCGCGCATGAGCGCACCCGTCGACGATGAGCTCTGGTCAGCTATTGGTGACCCGATGCGTCGGCGAATGCTTGACCTCCTGATCGCCAACTCCGGCACCGCAACGAGCTTGAGCGAACGGCTACCCGTCACGAGGCAAGCGGTCGCCAAGCACCTCGCAGTGCTTGATCGCGTCGGTCTCGTCCACGGCGAACAAGTCGGACGCGAGATGCGGTACTCCGTCGACGACGCGCAGCTCGCTCGCGCCGTCGCGCAACTGGCTTCAGTTGGCTCGGCGTGGGACGGCAGGCTGCGGCGAATCAAGCGCCTTGCCGAAGCCATCGGACAGGCGAAGAACGAACAAAACACATCAGCAAACGAACACGAACAAAGGAATTGACATGCTCAACATCGTCCAACGAATCGGCGTGAAAGATGCGTCGCCCGAATCCGTCTACAACGCTGTCGCGACCGTCGAAGGCCTTGCTGCCTGGTGGACGGAAGACACGACGGGAAGCGCGAGTGAAGTTGGCGGCGTGATCGCCTTCCGCTTTCCTCCGGGCGGTTTCGACATGGAAGTCATTGAACTCGAACCGGCAAAGCGGATTGTGTGGAAAGTGATCGACGGTCCGCCGGAATGGATCGACACGGTCATCACGTGGGAATTGTCCGAAGAGGACGGCTACACGATCGTCATGTTCCGCCACGACGGCTGGCGCGAGCAGGATGCATTCATGGCGCACTGCACCACCAAATGGGCCACGTACCTCATGAGCCTGAAGCGCCTAGTCGAAACCGGCACCGGCGAACCATCGCCTAACGACGTGATGATCAGCAACTGGCACTAGTCGCAGCCACTAGCTCCCGCCGCCGAAGATTCCCGCGATTCCGGAGTACACGCCAAGACCCGCGGTAAGGGTCGCCACGACGACGATCAGCCACCCGTACCAGCCTTTGAGTTTGTAGGCATCGGGGAGAGCTTTGAAGGCAAGCGCCACGAGGAAGCCGAGCACGATCGGCAGAAGGAGCGCATTCATGACTTGGATGCCGATGTTCAGATCGATGATGTTTACGCCGGAGATCACAATGATCATTCCGGTCAGCAACACAGCGACGAACACGAGGTAAAACCACGGTGCTTCACGTGCGCTGGTCTCCAACGTTCGCTTGTAGCCGGTCAGTTCACCGAGTCCCCAGGCCGCGGTCAAACAGGCGACGATCGCCGCAACAAGGGCCGCGCCGGTAATGCCGACGGAGAACAACACGCGCCCGGCAAAGTCGCCGAGGTACGGCGTGATCGCTTCGGAGATTTGTTCGACGGTGTTGAGGTCGGTCGTGCCGTTGTTCGCCCAAAGGGTTGCGGCGCACGTGACGAGCATCGAGATCATGATCAGCTGCGTCACCACCGAACCTACGGCGGTGTCCCATCGTGACGCGGTGATGTCGGCCGTTGTCAGGCCCTTGTCGACAACCGCCGATTGTTGGTAGAAGATCATCCACGGCATCACGACGGCGCCGATGTTCGCTGCCACCAGGAACAGGTATGCAGGGTTGCTGATGGGGAATGAGGTGAGGCCCGCGGCGACTTGCTCCGGGTCTGGGTCGGACATGAACATCGTCACCACGAAGACAAGTTCGAACAGGCCGATCGAGATCGCAATCCGTTCAACGCGCTTGTACGAGCCGGTGACGACGACCAAGGTGAGGAAGACCGCAACCGCGCTGGTGCTCGCCCACTCCGGGATGCCCCACATGAGGCCGACGCCGGCAACGCCGGACATCTCGCTGACGATGGCACCGGCGCACGACAGTACGAGCGTTCCCACGGATAGCCACGCCCACCGGATACCGAACCGATCGCGGATGAGTTCGCCGTGTCCCTTGCCCGTCAGGATCCCGAGCCTGATGGTCAGTTCTTGAACCACGAAGACGATCGGGATGAGGATCAGGTTCGCCATGATGAGCGTGTAGCCCCATTGGGCGCCGCTCTGTGCCGCAGTGATCAGGCTGCCCGCGTCGGTGTCGGCCAGCATGACCACGAGGCCAGGTCCGAACACCGCGAGGATCATCTTCCAGCGGGGGATTCTTCCCGTGCCATTCGCTGCGACGGTGGACGGAACGGCGCTTGCTGCACCGGACGACGACTCAGACATATGCTCCTACTTAGGTAAGCCTAACCTAATTACAGGCGGAGGTTAGTGGAGCAGATCGACAGATCGCAACCTGGGGAATTCGCTTGTGAATATCGCGTACTCGGCACCCATAGGTCGGAGGGCGGAGCGCAAACATCGGTTGCGGGCATCTCATCGTCAGGTGAAGGGACACCCGGTTGTAGTGCTGAAAAGAAATGCCGATCACCGGAATGGCTGCGCAACCCTACGTTCAAGTGCCGATCGAGGGTAGGAAGTGTGAAGATCGGACCATGA
>JBAYVO010000135.1:0-6192 GCA_041674545.1 Candidatus Nanopelagicales bacterium
AGCAGGTCGCGCTGTCGCGGCATCCAACCCGCAAGGAGCCATCGAGGCATTGGCCACCATCGAGGACGCAGCAACCCGCACTTTGACTGAGCTACGCGCGATCGTGGGGGTGCTCCGAACCCCGCAGGACACCGAATTCGGGCCGCAACCCGGCGTCGCGGAGCTCGAACAACTCGCGACCACTGGTCAATCGCTCCCCCGAATCCAGGTGACGCTCTCCGGCGAGTTCGACGACCTCAGCCCAGCAGTCGGTGCCGCCATCTACCGATTGGCACAGGAGTCGATCACCAATGCTCGGCGGCACGCCCGCCACGCAACTCACGTCACCGTGGTCGTCATTGGCGACGCCGAACAGGTACGTGTCACGATTGACGACGACGGCTCCCCCACTGGCAATCGCTCCCCGGCAGGCTACGGGCTCGTGGGGATGCAAGAACGAGCGTCGCTACTCGGCGGCTCGTTCCAAGCAGGCCCTGCAGCTGAGCGAGGCTGGCGGGTTGAGGCGGTCCTCCCACGAACAGGAGCACCACAATGAGCATCCGGGTCCTAATCGCCGACGATCAACCCATCGTGCGCAGCGGGCTGACGATGTTGCTCGACGCCCAACCCGACATCGCAGTGGTCGGGGCGGCCGCCGACGGACGCGAAGCAGTCCGTCTGGCAGGCGAGTTGCGCCCAGACGTCGGCTTGTTCGACATCCGAATGCCGGTGATGGACGGCATCGAGGCGACCCGACGCCTCGCCGGGCCGGATGTTGAGGAGCCCCTGCCGATCGTTGTCATCACCACCTTCGACCTCGACGAGTACGTTCACGGGGCACTCAAAGTTGGTGCCCGCGGGTTCTTGCTCAAGGACGCCGGACCTGCCTTGTTGACCCAGGCCATCCACGCTGCAGCTGATGGGGATGCGCTGATCGCACCTAGCGTGACTGTTCGCCTGCTTGCAGCATTCGCCAACGTTCAGACCACGCCGCGCGTGCAGCCGATCGAACCGCTCACTTCCCGCGAGGAGGACGTTCTCATCCCGGTCGCGAAGGGCCGCACCAACAGTGAGATCGCCAGCGAGCTGTACATCACGCAGAGCACGGTCAAAGCACACCTGGCGAGCCTCATGCGGAAGCTCGGCGCTCGCAACCGAGTCGAGGTCGCTATGTGGGCCTATGAGAACGGTCGGATGTGAACCCGGGATTGCGGGTTGGTTCCATGACCACAGCGACCGGCTACTGAGGCTTGGGCGTAATCGAGTCGGCCACCTCGCGTGCTTCGGCATCGTCATCGAAACCGGTCAATGACGCGACGCCTCCAAGGATCGGTTCCTGGAAAAATGGCGCCGAAAACACAATGCCATCTAGCAAGATCGCGAACTGATTCTTTGGCGGCGGATAGCTGACCATGCGCTTGCTCGCGTCGGCCATCGACCGCCTGCCTGCTTCATCAAATTCGATGTTGACCTGGGTGCCACCCAGGGGTGGCGTGGCGACTGAAACATCAACGATGTTCGCGTTGGTTTCAAACGCCGGGCCGAGACCATAGATCGTCGCCTGGTCCTTTGAGCACGCCGTTGTACCCTGCTGCGGCGACGGGTTCTCTTCGACTGGCGGGCACGGTTTGGTCGAAGTAACTGCTGTCAGTGACAGCACCGGCCGAAACTGAAGCACGGATTCGCCGACTTCTGGAGCTTGGGTGACGGAGCTACTGTCGCCCGATGGTGGGCTGCATCCACCCACCAATACGGCGCTGGCAAAGCCGATGGCTGCGATGCGGGGTAGATGGCGATTCATGTTGAGTATTCTCACTCATGGGCGAGACGCCGCGGCCCCGCGACTCCCAGCAAGACTGCGCAACACTAGTGGCGCTGCGGACCGCCCGCACCACCTAGGACTGCAGGCTTCAGATGCCTTGCCTCATGCGATCGGCCTGGTTCATGTCCTTGAAGAACCTGAAGTGCACGTACATCCGTTCCGTCTGGCCATTGGCGACGCCAACGACAATCGACCACGTATGACCGTTTGGCGGTCCCAACAGCGTGTTTCGCGGAAGCTCACCCAAGACGCTGGTGGCTCTCGTCGGACGGAACCGTTCTGCTTGAAGAAAGACGAGACGTTCGCTAGTGGCAACAACAATTCGGCTTTGGTTGAACAACGCGACCGTGCCGCCAGCAATCGCAGCGGCAACCGCCGCCGCCAACGCGTAGGAAAATGGACCGGTGGCGCGGGTTGCGGCCGTCAGAGCGGATGCAATCAAGACTCCTGCTCCGATCGCAAACCCCTGGAACCACGGGCTCAACGTTTGACCTAAGAGGATCGCCTCTACCTCTTCGCCATTGCGTAGGAACCTATCGGCGCTAGCCTTTGTCCGCTGCCGCACACCCAACACTCGCGCTCCAAGAAGTTGTATAGCGAACAAAGATGGCTCCACTAAAGGTGACGGCAGTACTGCGTCCGGAATGCAGATGGGCTTGGGTTCCAGGGGAACCCAAGCCCATCTGCATCTGTAGACCTATCCGTTCACATTAGCTGCAGCCGGAGGTGCTTCCGCAGCCTTCGCAGACGTAGCAGGAACCAGCGGGACGCATCTTGATGCCACAAGTGAAGCACAGTGGTGCGTCAGCAGCCTTGCCTTGAATTGCTTCGAGGAGTTCCGTCGACGAATGCACCTGCGGACGTGCTGCTGGTGCATTCTGCTCGACCGGCGCATCGTTCTGCTGGACCGCAGCTGTCTGAGCGAGAGTCTCAACTACCGCGTCGAGTGCCTCGATCTGGGCGGGCGGCGTCCCGTAGGAACCGGCAACCTGCTCGGCACGCTCTTCAGCAGTGAAGATTCCCAAGCCCTCGCGGGTCTCCGTTGGCAAGAAGTCCAGCGCCAAGCGACGGAAGATGTAGTCCATGATCGACTGAGCCATCCGAACATCGGGATCGTCGGTCAGACCTGCTGGCTCGAACCGCATGTTCGTGAACTTCTGGACGTACTGCTCGAGAGGAACGCCGTACTGCAGACCAATCGAGATCGCGATCGAGAACGCGTCCATCATGCCGGCAAGGGTTGAACCTTGCTTGCTCATCTTCAGGAAGATCTCGCCCAACCCGTTGTCAGGGTAGCTCGATGCCGTCATGTAACCCTCGGCACCACCAACGCTGAACGACACCGTGCGAGCAGCGCGCGACTTCGGCAGACGCTTGCGAACTGGACGGTATTCGATGGTCTTCTCAGGCTCAGGGACGTCAGCCTTCTTGGCCTTGGCGTCATTGAGTGGCTGACCAACCTTACAGTTGTCGCGGTAGATCGCGAGCGCCTTCAGGCCCGTCTTCCAACCGGCGAGGTAGATCTCTTCGACCTCGGCGATGGTTGCGGTCTCGGGCATGTTGACGGTCTTGGAGATCGCACCTGAAATGAACGGCTGAACCGCCGCCATCATTCGTACGTGACCCATTGGTGTGATCGCACGCTCACCCATCGCACAGTCGAAGACCGAGTAGTGCTCCGGCTTGAGCCCGGGCGCATCGATGATGTGGCCGTTCTCCGCAATGTGCTCGACGATCGCTTCAACAGTCTCTCCGCTGTAGCCGAGGCGACGAAGCGCGCGAGGAATCGTCTGGTTCACGATCTGCATCGAACCGCCGCCGACCAACTTCTTGAACTTGACCAACGAGAAGTCAGGCTCAATGCCGGTGGTGTCGCAATCCATCATGAAGCCGATGGTTCCCGTGGGAGCAAGGACGCTTGCCTGCGCGTTGCGCCAGCCGTTCTTTGCGCCGATCGACAGGCACTCTTCCCACACCTTGGTCGCTGCGCGCAAGACGTCGTTGTCGAGTGAAGTTGACGAGCGAACAGTGTCGGTTGCGGACGCATGCTTGCGCATGACACGAGCGTGAGCATCGGCGTTTCGAGCGTAACCGTCATACGGTCCCACAACTCCGGCGAGTTCAGCGGAACGCTTGTACGCGGTTCCGGTCATCAGGCTGGTGATTCCAGCAGCGAGTGCACGTCCACCATCAGAGTCGTATGCGAGACCACACGCCATCAACAAGGCACCCAGGTTTGCGTAGCCGATACCGAGCTGGCGGTAGGCACGCGTGGTGTCGCCAATCGCTTCGGTGGGGAAGTCGGCGAAGCAGATCGAGATGTCCATGGCGGTGATGACCAACTCAACAGCCTTGGTGAAGGACGTTGCATCGAACGAGCCGTCGTCCTTGAGGAACTTCAGCAAGTTCAGGCTGGCGAGGTTGCACGACGAGTTGTCGAGGCTCATGTACTCCGAGCACGGGTTGGACGCAGTGATGCGGCCAGTCTCTGGGTTGGTGTGCCAGTCGTTGATCGTGTCGTCGTACTGAATGCCGGGATCGGCGCAAGACCACGCCGCTTCGCAGATCTTGTCGAACAGTGTGCGGGCGTCGACAGTCTCAACAATCGATCCGTCTGTGCGCGAGCGCAGACCGAACTCTTCATTCGCCTCGACCGAACGCATGAACTCGTCCGAAACGCGAACCGAGTTGTTCGCGTTCTGGTACTGCACGCTGTGGATGTCCTTGCCACCAAGGTCCATATCGAATCCGGCGTCACGCAGAGCGCGGATCTTCTCTTCTTCGCGCCACTTCGTCTCCACGAACTCTTCGATGTCCGGGTGATCGACATCCAGGACGACCATCTTTGCCGCGCGACGGGTCGCACCGCCGGACTTGATCGTCCCAGCGGAAGCGTCTGCTCCACGCATGAACGAAACGGGTCCACTTGCTGTACCACCAGACGAGCGAAGCAGTTCCTTGCTTGAGCGGATCCGCGAGATGTTGAGGCCAGCACCCGAGCCGCCCTTGAAAATGAGTCCTTCTTCGCGGTACCAGTTCAGAATCGAATCCATGGTGTCGTCGACCGCGAGGATGAAGCAGGCCGAGACTTGCTGCGGTGAATTGGTTCCCACGTTGAACCACACTGGTGAGTTGAACGAGAAGACCTGGTGAAGGAGCATCCACGTCAACTCGTGCTCGAATACCTCGGCATCGGCCGGTGTCGCAAAGTAGCCGTGCTCTTTGCCTGCACGCACGTAGGTCAAAACAACGCGGTCAATGAGTTGCTTGAGGCTGTTCTCGCGCGATTCGGTCCCGACGGCGCCACGGAAGTACTTAGTAGTGACGATGGTCGAAGCGTTCACTGACCAATCAGAAGGGAACTCCACACCGCGCTGTTCGAAGACGTTCTCGCCCGTCTTCCAGTTCGTCTGCACCACGTCGCGCCGTTCCCATTCGACATCGTCGTACGGGTGGACTCCAGGAGTCGTGAACAGGCGATCAATCGTGAGGCCATCGCGAGTCACAGAGATGTCAGCCTTTCGAGAAGACTTGGCCGAAACTGACGGGCCGTGGCCTGCCGGGTCAGCACTTGATTCCGACACGCCGATTCCGTCGGCCGGGGTTGAACGATCAGCCATTTCTTGTCTCCTTCAAAGGACCATTGCCATGCCTGGGTATGGCAATGGCGAACTGCATGGGTGGTTAGTTGTTTGGTTGTCTACTTGCTGAACGTGCTTGTGACGCGTGATCTGGATTGTTGTGCGGCGTGGACGTAATCGAAATCTCCACCTCGGCTGAGCTGACCACGTCGGCGTGTGACTCGCGTTCTATTCGCAGAAGGGCAACCTCAGCCTCGAAATCCTCGAGGCTCTCGAAGCTCCGGTAGACGGAAGCGAACCGGAGGTATGCGACTTCGTCGAGCTTGCGGAGTGGGCCAAGAATCGCCATTCCCACTTCATGCGCGGGAAGCTCGGGGTTGCCAACCGCGCGAACCGCATCCTCAACTGTCTGCGCGAGCAGCGCGAGGTCGTCTTCACTCACTGGGCGGCCCTGACATGCCTTCCGAACACCCGCAGCGACCTTCGACCGGCTAAACGGCTCGAGCACCCCGCTGCGCTTTTGTACCTGGAGCGTCGCTGTCTCGGTCGTGGTGAATCGCCGCAAACACTCGGGACATTGGCGTCGGCGTCGGATCGCCGCCCCATCCTCGGCAGTGCGACTGTCAACGACTCGGGAATCGTCGTTGTGGCAGTAAGGACAGTGCATCTCGAACCGCCTCCAACCTTCAAATCGGACCCAAATTGGGGATAACGGTGGGGATTCTCTGCGGAGAACCTGTGTACCGCTGTCCACAACCTGTGGATGAACTACATCGGTGTAATCACTAGATGTGGTGGAAGATTAGGTCG
>JBAYVO010000136.1:0-6187 GCA_041674545.1 Candidatus Nanopelagicales bacterium
ACTGCGTTCTGGCAGTTCAGCTCAGCAGGGCGCCTTGATGGCAAACCCGGCACCCTGACGGATTTGAACCTGTTCCTCGGCACGGAAGCGGAGTACGAGCGTCTCGCCGGATGGAGATAGCGATACTCGAGATCACAGGTCTAGCGTTGAGGATCTGCTGCCCAAAATTCGGTGATTGCCGCGGCGTCTTCTGCTGCTTGTTCGGCACCCAGCCGAAGGCCCAGCGGTAAGGCCGTGGCATCCATCGGATCGCCTAGGTCTTCTGCCGGAAGCTGGGTGTGCAACCTGGTGCCCGCGGCCTCAAGGTCAGCGATTTCTGAATCCCATTGCCCGGGTGCGTTCGTCCATTTGCCTTGCCGCGGGTCGTGCACGAGGCCGATTACTAGCGCACGGTCGGCGCCGACGGCGATGTCGGAGTTCGCGCCCGAACGCATCCCGCCATCCATCAGTCTGCGCCCGCCTATCCGGACAGGCTCCATAAGTCCGGGAACCGATGCGCTGGCGGCGAGGGCGTGGAGCAGATGGGCTTTGCCACCTTTGGAATAGACGTGGCGCTCGGCTGTGTATGCGTCGTACGCCGTAGTGCGCAAGGCTGGCGATGGCCAGCGCAGACGTCGGACGAACAACGCCATCTGTGCGAACAACGAGTATTGCGACGGGGCTTCCGCTGCCAAGGCCGCGTGCCCAATGGCGAGTAGGGTTTCTGGATCACCATTGTCTGCATCATCAAAGAGCGCTCGAGCGTGAGCAGCGCTTGGTTTGGGATCGTCATCGTTGCGGATGTGTTCGAAGATGTGCGACTTCGCCGCCAACTGAAACGCCCGGTGAAAGTTGCCTAGATCCTTCGCCAGTAGTTCGGTGCCGAGCAGAGAACCGGCAGACGTCCCAACGACCAGGTCCGCTGTCGAAAGATCAATACCTGCGCTCACTAGGCCGTTCAGATACGCCGAACCCCAGGCCAGGCCTGCCAGTCCACCACCGCTGATCACAATTGCGCGCTCGTGACCCTCCCCGTACCTAGCGGAAGGGTCAGGAGGCAGTACCGGACTGTCGGGCCACGTGCTGCGCCAATCGAGTTTCTGAGGCATGGAGCCAATGTACTGACGGTTCGCCTTCGGGGTAGCCCGTTCGTGGCGATGCGAGGTAAGTGACGGCTCGCGACCGCAGTGAAGCCGGCCGTTGGTGGGGCTTCCCAAACAACTCGCGGCCGCATCTTGTATCCCGTAGTCCTGATCCGTAGTGCTCCTGCTCGGCCGTACGGACCTTGCTGGGACTTCGTGACGGACGGCTGTTTGCCGGAGCCCCTCGAGCAATACAACCTGACCGGACATCACAGGTAGCTGATCCTCTGTCACCAATGCGGCAACATCACCGGCCTGAGCTTCTTAGACGATCACGACGCTCTTGATCACCTCAAAATCAGAAACATCAAGGATTTCGCGAAGCGCGTTGAGGCAGCCGATGAATCCTCAGCAGTCGGTCACCGCAGACACCAAATGACCGCGCCGCAGAATCAGATTCTGCGGATCTACCAGACCTTGATGCGGAAGGTGTGCCGCAGGGGAAGCCAGCTGTTGCGACCGGGCGCAGTCATAGTGACTCGACAAGTGCCTCGCAACTTCTTGGCGATTACCCGGCCGTGTTTCACCTTGCACACCCTCGGTGCCATCCTCGCCGCAACTGCGCAACGCGGTACGAGCCGTCGGAGGCAACTTCAACGGATCCTGCTAACGCCCCCTTGGGGTCAAACGCCGAAACCTCGATGTCAGCTGCGGGGTCAAGTGAGCCACCCTCTGCAGGGGTAACAACACCTGTGATCACGCCGCCGTACTCCATCACGATCTCTACGTTGGCGGTTGTGGAACCCAGCTCGACCTGGAGTCGGGATGCCGCACCAACTGCTGTCGTGCCGCCAAAGTAGGTACTGACGTGTTCATCGTTGTGTGCCAAGACGACGTAGTCACCGGTCGGAAGTGCACCGAGCCGAAACATACCGTCAGCTTCGGTGCCCACATGCTGTATTGCCACGGGCTCGATTCCCACTGGGTCGTCGCTGCTACCCGCCGCTAAGACGCCTACGCCCACTGAACGAATCGGTTCGCCGCCCGGGCCGGTAATTCGGCCCGTGATCGATCCACCGAGCACCATCGCAATATCCACACCTCCTGATTCCGTTCCCATTTCTACGGATGTCGGCGTCGCTTCGGTGAGACTCACAGCACCGCCGGAGTAGGTCGGAACGAACCGTGCCGGTCCCGGCGCT
Organism: Candidatus Nanopelagicales bacterium; assembly: GCA_041674545.1. Classification (GTDB taxonomy): domain Bacteria; phylum Actinomycetota; class Actinomycetes; order S36-B12; family UBA10799; genus UBA10799. The sequence continues at coordinate 2,264 of JBAYVO010000136.1, forward strand.
TGGCGTGCCTCCACGCGGTACTTGCCAGGGGCGAGTCCGCTGAAATGGTAGGTGTCGCCGGTTCCAAGGTAGGTGGGCGCGATCCGGACTCGGGTACCCGAGTTGTCGTACACGAAGACTTCTGCGCTCTCGTTTTCTGACAGCGGCAAGCCTTCGGGTGCAGTGATTCGCCCGCTGATGGATCCGCCGACCGCGAGTTCAATGTCTGGCGCCTGTGTCGTTTCCCCATGGGTGACGGTCTGAGCTGTTGCAGCCGATTGGGTGTGCACGCTACCGGAGTATGCAGGGGCGTAGATCCCGTAGCCAGGGGCGCCGACCTTCACGACGTAGTCGCCCGCCGGAAGGTTCTCAATCCGGCGCGTCCGTTCCGCCGTCCTCGACATTGGGCCAGTCCTCCCACCACTAACTGTCGCGGCCGTAGGCTCCGAGCCAAACGCGTTCACCGGTCGCGTAGTAGAGCTCGAGAGGCAGACCGGTGGCCTCGCCATCGGCTGTGACCGGTGGTAGGCCGTCCGGCCCAACGACGCGCCCTTCTAGCCAGCCGCCCATCGCCATATCCAGTTCGACCGCCGTCGACAGAGCATCCCCGGAGAGGTCTACGAAGTCCGCTGCTGCCATTGGCGTCTCATGCCCTGAGTACGTCGTGCGATAGGTGGTCGAAAGGTCAACAACCTCGATCTTGTACGGACCTGGAGTGAGACCCTCGAATGAGACCGCTGACCAGCTATCTGAAGGCGGCGCGACGGGACCTCGAACCTTTTCATTGTTGTGGTTGTAGAGGTTCACTTCCAGGGACGCTTCGGGTTCGAGCCTCGAGTCGCTATGTCCGCCTAAGTGGACGTGCAATACCCGATTCGCCTCGGTCGAACTCGCGGGGGCCATTCCTAGCGCGCTAAGGATTGCTATCCCTACAGCGATTGCGATTGTTCTTGCACGTGTGTTCAGCATTAGATCCCCCATGAGGTGTTGCAACTTTGCGACCGGTGAATTGACCGGCCCATCATCGACTTCCCCCGCAGAATTGATGATCATGTGCCGCGGCGACACCAACATTGGATCTTGGATGGTTCGCAGTGGGTAGGTAGAACGCGGTGGATGGCGGGTGAGCAATCGACCTGCCGAGGTTTGGTGTGCTGCCTTGTGGGCAGGTAGACGGGCACGTTCGCGACAGTGTGCGTGATAAGTGTTGATATGCCACACAAATCACGCACGCTGTCGCGAACGCACCCATCCGGACGTTGCCAAAGGCACTACCGATCCTCCCTGCGTGCTCGGCGGCGCCAGCGTGATCAGAGGACTCCGAAGCGCTAGGGCGCACCGATGCAACCGCTCCCTAGCGTCGAGTGGCAACGAACTACTCCCAACAGGTGAGCTAGTCGCCTTCGCCTCGCTTTTTTAGGACAGTGGTCTAAATTAGACCCGTAGCCAAGCGTGATGACACCAACTAATGGGATGTAGGAATGAAGATGCTTCAGAAGTCCACCATCGCCGCCGCCTTCACCGCGGTAGCGTCCGTCGCCGTCGTCAGCGGTTGCTCGGGAAACTCGGCCTCGCCAGAGAGCCCGACGAGCAGTGTTGACCGGCAGGCAGCCTGGGGATACAAGTCAAGCGAGGTCTGCGTCGTTAACAACGGCAAGGAGACCATCCACGTGCAGTGGGCCAAGTACGACGCCGTGACCGGCGGCAATCCAAGCTTCGACGTTGAACCGACCAAGAAGACGTGCGCCGAAGGGCAGAACGTCGGCGAAATGAAGCTGTACAAGGCGTTCGATTCTGCAAGGAAGGTGTGGCATTACGACGTCTCCGGGACGATCACCGAGGGCAAGTCGACGGCCGGCAACTCCGTGTCGTTCACAGCAGAGAACTCGTCGTACGACTACCCCGTCATGTACATGTGGCCTAGCCTCGACGAGTCGACGCTGATGGCCAGGGGTGCCGAGATCGACGGCCGCGACATCAACCTTGACGCACTTGAGTTAGACGAGGGTGTCACAAAGGTCTCTAACGGCGTGCCCTACATGGGGATCTTCGTGACCCGCTTGCCGGACACCGACTGGAAGCGCTGGGAGCTCTCCTACGTGCAGTGAGCTCGATGCTGCTGATGCACAACCCGTTGCTGCCGAGCATCAGGAGCATTGACATTGCCGTAGCGGGATGGCGCAGCCCGGCGATCTACAAAACAGAGGGGTACCGTTGATCACATGTACCCGATCCTGTTGTTCGACGGCGACTGCGCCTTCTGCACGGCCAGTGTGGACTTCCTCAAACGACATGTCCGTCCTCAGGCGCACATCACTCCATGGCAACGTGCTGATCTTGAGGCGCTCGGCGTGAGCGAGCAGGAATGTCAGCAGTCAATCCAATGGTTCGCTGCGCCTGGATCAGCGCAGCTGACACAAGGTCGCGCGGTGGCCGCGGTGTGCCGTGTTGGCGCAGCACCTTGGCCAATCGTTGGTCGGATGATGCAGCTCCCCGGAGCTGTCAACGTGGCGAATGTGGCGTACCGACTGGTGGCGGCGAACCGTTTCAGACTGCCCGGATCGACTCCTGCCTGCAAGCTTCCGGATGCCACTAGCGCAGCGGCCTAGCATGGGTCTCCCCGCGGACTTCTTGGTTCAGGCGCCGCCGCTGCAGGGCGCAGCGATCTTCGAGCACGACTGGCGCGACTTGGCCTTCCTTCACTGGCGGATGCCTCCGGAGGTTGTTGCACCCTTGCTGCCGCGCGGGACTCGACCCGACACGTTTGACGGCGACACGTTCGTGGGACTGGTGCCGTTCGAATTGCGCAGTGCGAACTTCTTTGGCAGTCCCGCGGTGCCGTACGTGGGGGACTTCCTCGAGACGAATGTGCGGCTGTATTCAGTGGATGACCAAGGCCGCCACGGCGTTGTGTTCGCGAGTCTGGAGACCAGCCGATTGGCGATCGCCCTGGTGGCCCGGACCGTCGTCGGATTGCCGTACACGTGGTCACGGCAGACCGCATCGGTGTCCGGTTCGAAGCGTTCGTGGACGACCAAACGCCGCTGGCCAGACAAGGGGCTTCGCAGTGAGGTCAGCATCGAAGTCGGCACGGCCATTGAGGAGCCCGATGACTTGGCTGTGTTCCTCACCTCCCGATGGGGTCTGCATACCGAACGCTTCGGGCGCACCGTATGGATGCCGAATTTCCACGAAAGCTGGGAACTGCACCATGCGAAGGTCAGAGTTGTGCGTGACCAGCTGGTTCGCGCTGCAGGTCTGCCGGTCTCGGGTCTCCCTGATGTCCCGACCATGTTCTCCGCTGGTGTCCACACCTCGTTCGGTGAGCCGGTACCGATCTAGGAGCTAGCTTTTGACCGCATTCAGCTATCGCCCTGAGGATCCGGGCTCCAACCAACCGATAGTTCTTCCGCGGGACTATTCGTGAGGCGCAGGACGTTCGTGCCGTCTGGGTTCATCGTGTACACCTCGTAGTTTCCCTCCCGGTTGCTCGCGTAAGCGATGCTGCGACCGTCCGGCGACCAGGCTGGCGTCACCGAGCCTCGCAGCTCGGGGAAGATCCCTCCCGGTGCAAACGTCGGGGTCGTCGCGGGGTCTTGGGTCAGCTGCTGGATCCCCGTGCCGTCGGCGTCCATGACAAAGATCTGACCCACACCCTCGGCGATGGAGTTGAAGGCAATCCGCCGCCCGTCCGGGGACCAGGCGCGACTTTCGGCGTTGTTGTATCCGAAGGTGAGCTGCTTTGGTGAAGACCCATCAGTATTCATGATCCACAAATCCTGGATCGGCTTCTCCGCGTCGGCGGCCCTCTTGAACGCATAAAGAAGCTGCGATCCATCGGGGGAGTACTTCGGGCCGATATGCGTTGTAGGTGGATCGGTGAACGTGATTTGTCTGACGTCCGAGCCGTCAGCCGCCATGGTGTAGATCTCGAAGTTCCCATCG
>JBAYVO010000137.1:0-6019 GCA_041674545.1 Candidatus Nanopelagicales bacterium
ACGGTCTCCGTTGACACCCGCAGCGCCGCAACCCCTGCTCCATGAGGCAACGCCAGCGACTTGTAGAACACTCCGTGGCGGTAATCCTCAATGCCGACAACCGAGCGTTGACCCAGAAAGTCGAGCACGCCGCGAACGTTCATCGGTTCGCGGTATGCCAACCGCACCCTCACCGATCCGGTCGGAGGATCAGCGCCGCCTCCTTTAACCCCACTCGTGTCGCGGTCTCCGCGCCGGAGTTTGAATCGTTTGCCGCTGCGGTCCCGCAGTTCACTCGGTGTCGTATCGAACACGTCGCGAATGGTGTCGTTGAACTGCCGAATGCTGTTGAACCCGACGGCAAACGCGACGTCGCTTATCGGGATCGTCGACGTCTCCAGCAAGATGCGGGCGGATCGAGCCCGCTGTGCTCGTGCAAGCGCGAGAGGGCCGACTCCTAATTCGGCAACCAGCTGGCGGTTGAGTTGCCGCTCGCTATAGCCAACCTCCCGAGCAAGGCCAGCGACGCCCACTCGATCAACGACTCCATCGGTGATCAATCGCATCGTGCGCGCCACAGAATCCGAGCGCACGTTCCATTCTGGCGACCCGGGGGCGGCATCAGGTCGGCACCGCTTACAAGCGCGGAATCCTGCTTCCTGCGCGGCCGCAGCCGTCTGGTAATACGTGAGGTTGGACCTCTTGGCAGTGTTTGCCGGACAGCTTGGCCGACAGTAGATCTTGGTCGAGGAAACCCCGAAGTAGAAGACCCCATCGAATCGCCCATCCTTGCCGCAGACGGCCCGATAGCAGGCAGCCACATCCAGCACTTCGACGTCGGCCATAAGAGAAGCTTGCCTCAGCTCACTGGGTTGCACTAGCGGAAATCGGACATCGAACGGACGCGTTTGCTGGATGCCTGGGCATGCTCGTCTTCATCCTCGCAACAGTGTTTCTTGGCGGCATCGTCGACGGCGTTGAAAGCGCGTGCCGCGATGCTGGTGCCCATCATGCTGATCTTCATCGAGGGTGCAGCTGCCGAATCACGAACGGTTAGACCGCATCCGACCCGGATCTTTCGTCGGCCTGGTTGTCCTGATGATCATTGGTTTGATCGCACCCTCGCTGATCACACTGGTACCCTGGAACGAATACCAGTTGGGGGTTGGCGATGAATTCGCTATGGGTTTGGCTCGGTATCGCAGCCGTTTGTGGCATCGTCGAGTTGTTCACTCTTGAGCTCATCTTCATCATGTTCGCGGCCGGTTCGATTGGTGCCGGAATATCCGGTGCACTTGGCGCCGGGACTCCAGTACAAATCCTGGTTGCGGCAGTTATCAGCGCCGTTGGACTGTTCGTGGTTCGTCCGATTGGAATGCGCTTCCTCAAGAAGTCGACTCCAGAGACGCTGTCGAACGTTGATGCGTTGATTGGTCAGCCGGTTCGAATCATGTCGACGGTGAGCGAACACGCGGGGACCGTCGCGATCAACGGCGAGACCTGGTCGGCTCGACCACATGATCCGCGAACTGAGTTCACTGTGGGGATGCAGGCAATCGTCGATCGCATCGACGGTGCCTACCTCGTCATCACCCCGCCACCACGTAAAGTAACTGACACCCCTGACTGACCGATTTCCCAGCCCACCGGATCGACTGAATACGACCCTTAGGAGCCACATGGATAACGGATCAATCATCTCGGCAGCGTTTGCCGCGATCATTCTCGTTCTCGCAATCATTACCGTCGCGAAGGCCGTGAGAATCGTCAGCCAGGCGAATGCCGGAATCGTCGAGCGTCTCGGCCGCTACCACCGGACGCTCACACCTGGACTCGCGCTCGTCATGCCGTTCATTGACCGTGTGCTGCCATTGATCGACATGCGTGAGCAGGTGCAACCGTTCCAGCCGCAGCCGGTGATTACGTCCGACAACCTCGTCGTCAATATCGACACCGTCGTGTACTACCAGGTGACCGATCCCAAGGCTGCGAGCTACGAGATTCAAAACCCGATCGCGGCGATCGAACAAATCACTGTCACGACGCTGCGTAACGTCATCGGCTCACTCGACCTTGAACAAACGCTCACCAGCCGTGACCACATCAACTCCCAACTGCGCGCGACCCTCGATGAAGCGACCACTAAGTGGGGCATCCGCGTCAACCGAGTCGAGCTCAAGTCGATCGATCCGCCGCCGAGCGTTGTTGAGGCGATGGAGAAGCAAATGAAGGCCGAGCGCGACAAACGGGCCACGATCTTGACGGCCGAGGGGTACCGCCAGTCGCAAATCCTCGAGGCCGAGGGTGAGAAGCAGTCAGCAATCCTTCGCGCCGAGGGCCAGAAGCAGTCGGCCATTCTCGAGGCCGAGGGCGAGGCGACCGCGATCGCAACCGTGACCACCGCGGTTCACACCTCAGACGTCGATCAGCGTGTCTTGGCGTACCAATACCTGCAGCAGTTGCCGACGATCGCAAATGGCACAGCGTCGAAACTGTGGGTGCTGCCTGCGGAACTGACGGACGCGATGCGCCTGGTCGCGGACGGATTCAGCACGCCACGACGGGACTAGTCCATGGGCACTGAGCCGACGAAGAACGTTTCCGACGAGAACACGGTGACCGGTTCTAGCGCAGAGCCCGCCGATGATGCTGCCGAAAGCGGCGAACCGTCCCGCAAGGACCGCTTCCTGACGAAGTGGCATGCGGTTCCAACCCCCGTTCGCAAGACGGTCGTACTCGTGATCGGTGCGACGCTGCTGTGCATCGGCGGGGTCTTGGTGGTCCTACCCGGGCCGTTCACGCTGCCCTTCGTAGTAGCAGCACTTGCTGTATTGGCCAGTGAGTTTGTCTGGGCCGAACGTGTCTTCGACAAGGGCAAAGATGTCACAGAACACGTCGTCGGTCGGGTTCGCCGAGTGCCGCTGTGGATCATCATCATGGTCGGTTTACTGGTGGCTTCGGGAATCGCCGCGACCGCCTACTGGTGGTTTATCCACCGCACCTAGCGGCCTCGCCTGCGCCATTCGGATTGCTCCCACCCACCCACGGGTGAATGCCATCGGTGGAACCTGGCAACGGTTCAAGGTCGGGGCTACATTCAAGGCGACTCCGACCACACTCCTGGCCAACACTGAGGCGATTTGATGACGACTGAGATTTCCGGCGAACTCGAAGTACCCCGACCGGACGTCACGGTCGAGGACGCGATCGAACTTGCGGCCCGTCTTTACAACGTCGTCGGCGAGGTGAAGGAACTTGGCAGTCAGCAAGATCGGAACTTCCGGTTCACGACTGCCACTGGTCGCTACCTCCTGAAGTACGCAAACCCCGGATTCAGCTACGCCGAGCTTGAGTCGCAGAACATCGCGATGCAGCAGCTCGCGGCCCATGGCATCGCTGCGCCCTCGCCGATCGCTTCGGTTGCCGGGAACCTGCTCGAACTCGTCGACGGGGAAGGTGGTCCGCACGTTCGCCTGTCGACGTACGTTGAAGGTGAACCCCTCACAGACACTAAGTACCTGGCGCCGGACGTGATTGGCGAACTTGGGCGCGTAAGTGCGCTGACGGCCCTCGCACTTGCACCACTCGAGCACAGCGGGCTCGACCGCGTGTTGCAGTGGGATCTGCGGCGCGCGGCCGCAGTGGTGAAGTCGCTCGCCGACTTCGTGCCTGACGAGACCACCCGGGAAAACCTCACCGCAGCGACCGCGATGGCGTGGAACGACATCTCCGCCGTTGCTGACGACCTCCGGATCCAGCCAATCCACGGCGACATCACCGACGACAACGTGGTCTGCGGGTACGGCGTCGACGGCCGCTTGCATCCCTTCGGAGTCATCGACCTCGGTGATGTGGGCTATTCCTGGCTCGTCGCCGAGATCGCCGTCACCTGCTCGTCAGTGCTGCACCACAACCCGCACGACCCCCTCGCCGTGATCCCGGCAATCGCTGCCTTCAACGAGGTCATCGAGCTCTCCGATGCTGAGATCGCTGCGATCTGGCCGCTGATCGTCGCGCGCGGAGCAGTACTCGCGGTGAGCGGTGAGCACCAAGTCGCGACCGACCCGTACAACGCATACGCCGCGGCAAACCTGCCTCACGAATGGGTCGTGTTTGACGTCGCAACGTCGATCCCGAGCGCTGTCGCAACCCGCGCGATTCAAGATGCGCTCGGGCGAGGGCCGCAGGTGGTGGAGAACCCGCTCGAAAGCGCCAAACTCTCGCCGCTGTTTAAGAACCTGACGAGCGACCTCGCTACCGGCGTGGACTTCTCGACGACATCACACCTCCTCGATCAAGGTGCGTGGTTGGACCCACAGGTTGAATCCGCCGCATTCACGACGGCCCGCGGCAAGATCGGGTACGCGCTCGCCCGCTACGGGGAATACCGACTGACTCGCTCACGGGCGGAGTCCGTCGTTGAACCCGCAACCTACGCACTGCATGCGGAGATCGCAGCCCCCACCGCGACGACGTTGTCGGCACCGATCGGGGGGACGGTTATCAGCGCCACCCGAACTGGACTCGTGCTCGCGGCAAAGGGTTTCGACCTACATCTGACTGGAGTGAAGCCAGCCGTGAAGGCGGGTTCAAAGGTGCGTCGCGGAGCGGTCCTCGGCGCGGTCGCACGCGGCAACGCGAACAGGATCTGTGTGCAGGTGTGCACCGTTGCCGGGATCACCCCACCACTCTTTGCGCCCCCGTCGCAAGCCCATGCGTGGCGTGAAGTGTGCCCTGACCCCTCCGCACTCTTCGGCATCGAAGTCGCTGCACCCGCGGTCGATGAAGGTGCGTGGCTGGCACGCCGAAGCCGCAACGTCTCCGGGGTGACTCGCCACTATTACGCAGATCCGCCGCAGATCGAACGCGGCTGGCGCAGCCACCTCATCGACGTCGAGGGCCGCAGCTACCTCGACATGTGCAACAACGTGAGTTCGGTTGGCCACAGCCACCCACGGATCGCTCTTGCGGCCGAACGCCAGTGGCAATTGCTGAACACGAATTCGCGCTTTCACTACGCCGCGATTGCCGAATACAGCGAACGGCTAGCAGCGCTGGCCCCGGACGGTCTCGACACGGTTCTGCTTGTCAATAGCGGCACGGAGGCAGTAGATCTGGCTATTCGGATCGCGCAGATCTACACCGGGCGAGAGACGATGATCTCGCTCGCGGAGGCGTACCACGGATGGTCGATGGCCGCCGATGGCGTTTCTGCGTCGACTGCCGACAATCCGGCCGCGCTATCAACTCGCCCGAGTTGGACGCGGTTCCTCCCGGCGCCCAACTCCTATCGCGGTCCGTTCCGCGGTCCAGAATGTGGGCCGGTCTACGTCTCTGATGCGGCTACGCCACTGGCTCAATGGGCCGTCGAGTCGGGGATCGCCGGGTTTATCTGTGAACCGGTGTTCGGCAACGGCGGTGGAGTACTTCTCCCCGAGGGCTACCTGCCGGGCATCTACGAGTTGGTCCGCGCGTACGGCGGGTTGTGCATCGCCGACGAAGTTCAGGTTGGCGCCGGGCGCCTTGGTCATCACTTCTGGGGCTTCGAACAACAAGGAGTGGTGCCCGACATCATCACTGTCGCCAAGCCGTTCGGCAACGGACACCCGCTTGGTGCGGTCATCACTCGTCGCGACATCGCCGACTCACTTGCTGGGCAGGGATCGCTGTTTTCGTCCGCTGGCGGCAGCCCGGTGAGTTCCAAAGTTGGTCTCGCAGTGCTCGACATCATCGCTGACGAAGGTCTGCAGCAAAACGCACGCGAAGTCGGCGACTACCTGCGCGGCCGCCTTGAAGACCTCGCGATGCGGCACCCGATCATCGGTGCGGTCCACGGGATGGGCCTCTACCTCGGGCTTGAACTCGTGCGTGATCATGTGACGCTCGAACCAGCCGCCGAGGAAGCCGCGGCGATCTGTAACCGCCTCCGCGACCTCGGCATCATCGAACAACCCGCCAGTGACCGGTTCAATGTCTTGAAGATCAAACCACCGATCTGCCTGAGCATCGAGTCCGCCGACTTCTACGTGGACACGCTGGA
>JBAYVO010000138.1:0-5993 GCA_041674545.1 Candidatus Nanopelagicales bacterium
ACGTCGCGCGCAAATGCATGTTCGGCGTTGAACTCGGCCCACTCGTAGGTGGTGCCTGCCGCATCCAGAGCGGCGCGAACCACCGCTCTTTCGGCTGCGGAAGTGTGCGGATCACGAGCACCGAACACCATCAGGAGTTCACCGTCGATCTCGGCCGCGCGGTCTAGCGAACCGGCGTCTGCGTCTGCGCCGAGCTTGCCATTCTGCAGTCCGGTTGGGTACCACAAAGCCGTTGCTGCAACCGCAGGAGACAGCGCCGCACGGAATCCAATGTGCCCGCCCGTGCAGTGCCCGGCAACGCCAAGTGATCCGGGCTTGACTCGCGGATATTCGCCGAGCCAGGTCATTGTTGCGGCGATGTCCTCATCGAACTGTGCCGCAGTCAGTGCATCAACGTCGGCTTGGCCGCGCGTCTTGCCCTCGTCGTCAAACTCGAGCACGGTGCCCGCCGGTTCGATCCGGTAGTAGATCTCCGGTGCGGCAACAACGAAGCCGTAACTCGCAAGGCGCTTCACCCAACGGGTCGTTGACGGCGTGAGTTGGAAGATGTCGGAGTAGAAGACGATCCCTGGATACTGGTTTTCGTTCGCAGGTGCGGCAACAAGGGTGCGCATCGTTCGGTCGCCGATGGGGACGTCTACGTAGGTGGTATCAAGCTCCATGCCGGGCACCCTACTTGTGATCCGCTGCCAATGATGCGATGCCACTCGTACTGCACAGGTGGCGCGTGGCGGCTACTTCATGCGTTCGGCGGTCGTCGGATCAAACCGTCGTCCTGCGCCTGGCGATTGACGAGTGTGAACCCCTCGGCCGGGGTGTAGTCGATGACCTGCTGATCTTGTTCCAGGCGAGCTCGGAAGTTCTCGTAGCGCTGACGTGCGCTGTCGGGCAGTGTGGGATCACCACGATTGACCCGTGCCCAGGTACGAAGCATTGTCAGTAGGTGGCTCTTCTGGTGCTCCTTCGCGATCGGTGCCCACGGAATCTCGGCGGTGTACCGATCACGACCGTCCGCCGCGTCGGCCCTGTGTAGCGCGACCGACACCGCAGACCGAGTGACCAGTGGGACGTCGCGGTTGTGTTCGTGGTTCTCGCGATTGATTCGGTCGGCCATCTGCTGTTGGGTGAGCCCGTCTGTGCGCCACTGAAGGAGCACTCCAACTGGCGGCAGCACCCGTTCTCGACTCATAGCGTCAACATATTGCTCGCCAGCGGACGCGACAAGTTTCGGCAAGGTTCCCCGAGACCTCAGTGATTGTCATCAAAGGAACCAACCGCGCCACGCCGCGCCAGATCGCTACCAAAGGAGGACTACTTCCTACTCTGGGTTGAGGCGTGGAAACCAACTTTCCCAAGCCTAAAACGAAGGGACTCCACTATGCACTCCACCCGGATGCACACCAAACGTATTGCGATCGCCGCTACCGCTGTGGCGCTGGCTGCACCGGCCCTTGCGGTGGCATCAGCCCCAGCGCACGCAGTGAACATCGATCTCGGGACCCGTACAGGTGACGTCGTTGCGATTTCGGCGCCGACGAACGCAAAGGTGAATAAGAAGTTCAAGGTCACGTGCGCAGCACCTGCCGAACTTGTCGGAGGAAAGGTCCACCTCTACCAAAACGGGAACATCTTCAATCTGAGCAAGGTGAAGGTGAACGCTGCCGGTGCCTGCAACTTCAAGGTGAAGTCCGGAATCAAGGGAATCAACACCTTCGACGTCGCGATCAAGAAGGCCGGAACGACGTACCAGTCGAACTCAGTCAACGTTCAGGTTGGAAAGAAGACGACGCTGGCAAAGCAGCCGAAGGGCAAAATCAAGCTAAAGGCAAAGAGCACGACCACTCTTTGGGCCAAGTTCAAAATCAAGTGCACGGCGCCGCAGTCACTCGCGGGTGGGCGCGTCACGCTCTACCAGAACGGCGCGATCCTGCCGCAGAAGTCAGCGTTCACTGTCAGCTCTGACGGCTCGTGCAACTTCTGGATCAAGTCAGGGATTGCTGGCGAGAACACCTTCGACATGTCGGTGCTGAAGAACGGCCGTTCCTACCAGTCAAACGCCATCAAGGTGATGGTCAGCTAACTCGGTCATCGACCGACGCGGGTCTACAAGCTAATTGACTGCGTGGGTCCCATGATGATGTGCGGCGCTGCAGTGCGATCCAACCACTGCAGCGTCGTCACGAGTTGCTTCTTCGTCAGCGACACACACCCGCGGGTAGATCCGAGACCTCGTTGGTGAATCCAGTACCCACTGCCGGTGCTGTTGGTTAGTTGGATGTTCTTGCGCGGTGCCGTACCGATCTTGCGGTTGTAGTTGATCGCGATCACGTAGTTGTAGAGCTGAACCGGGTAACGGAGCTTGTAGCCGCCACGCTCGTATCGCTTTGGCCCATAGTGGTAGCGCATGTTTGTTCCGGGGTTGCGAAGTCGACCCCCGGCATCGGTAAGGCTGAAGACTCCGATGGGGGAGCGCAGGCTTCCGGTCCAAGGCCGTTCGTGCCAACCTTTGAATCCATTGAGTGACCACCACGATCCGAGGAGCACCCAGCAGCCGTCAGTCTTCTGCCAGCGCTGGAAGGTGTTCTCGTCGGACTTGCGACGTGTCGATACCGAGACGATGAGTTGCGTGCTATTCCACGGAACCTTTGCCCACGTGGTTGGTCCGACCCCAGGGATCTGGGTCACGCATTCAGCCACGGGTTCAGTAGGTGCGGGTGTCGTCGGATTGACGACGGGCGAGGCGCTGGCCACTTGAGTGCCAACGAACGGCGCGACCACCATCATCAAGCTGGCCGCGGTTGCCACTGCACGTACCCGGAATGTCTTCACAAGCACTGAGTGTGGGTTACATGATCGTGATTTTGCGCCAGATCAGTGAAATCCCACAAAAATTGACTACATACCGTTACTAAAGGTGGTAGTCGCGCTACTAAGCGTTACGGAAGTCGGGTGCTGTCCAGCCGAGGTACGTGAATCCCCAGACTGCCTGGATCGTCTCGAACGACACAATCCACACCCGGCCGGTGCCGAGCACGTCGTTGCTGACGAGCATGTTGTTACCAAGCGACATCGCGACGTGGTTTGGTGCCCAGAACATCAGGGCCCCAGGTGGGGCAACGGTGTTGGGCGAGTGACGCAGTTCTTCTGGCATGCCGTTCCACTGGTCAATCGCATTCGGAATCGTCTGCGGTGCGCCGTACGCAATGGTCTGCAGGTTCAGGCAGAGGTAGAACCAGTCCTTCTCCGGTGCGGTGACCTGCGCCAGCACGTAGCGGATTGCCTCTTGGCAGGTCTTCGTCGTCTTGTTCATGTCTTCGGGCTTGAATGAACAATCCGGGACGGGGTAGGTCTTGAAGAAATCGGCGACCTCGGCGGCGGCCGGACCTTCGTCAGCGAGTCCCATCGAGAAACGTGCTGCGTTGACGTTGAGAGTCACGAGGTCGTACTCAGCCTTCGCGGTGGCGTACTGCGCGTCGGCGGCGGTCTTCTCGGCTTCGGCCGCCTCGATGGTGGCAATTGCCTGGGCCATCTTGACGCTCTCGGTGTCGCCGACCATCTTCAACATCCGTTGGGCGTTGGACCACGAAGATGCGTCTGCGGACTCCAGCGTGACGACCTGTGCGAGAGCGGCAGGATCAACACCTGTGATGTAGGCCTGTCGGGCAACGCGTGCGACGGTCAACCGGGCATCTTCAATTTGGTCGTTCAGGCCATTGAGCCGGGCATCAGCGGCCTTCTTGCGCTTTCCGGCAACCTTGTACGCCTTGGTGGCCCCCGGTAGCGCGGCGTTGGCGAGTTCGAGAGCCTTCGCGGCGGCGGCAGCAGCAGCTGCCTTGGCGGCGGCTTCCTTCTTCTCAGCCTCGATCTCTTCCTTGGTCTTCTTCTTGCCCTTGTCTTTCTTGTCTTTGTCCTTCTTGTCCTCGTCGGTTTCCTCGGCGTCGGTGTCGATGGCCTTGTCGGCCTCGTCCTTCGCTTTGTCCTTCTGCTTGTCCGGATTCGCAGCAGGCTTATCGGTATCCGACTCGTCTTCCTTGGGGCAATCGTCTTTGGTGGTCTTGGTCTTACCTGTTGCGTCGCATTTCGTGGTGTCCGAAGGAGTGGGGGCAGCAACAGTCGCCCCGGCAGAGGCAAACATCAGCATTGCGCAGGCAGCAGCCACCACGGGCGAGAGCGCAAGTCGTTTTGCACGCACTTCGGAAGTTCCTCCACGTCGTTACCGTGATGCTCAGGCATGTCTCCGACTCAACTTTCGTCGAGTCTGATTCGAATACCTCGGGGCGATTGCCCCTGACGTTGCCACACGAATTGGCTTTTTGCAGGTCGGTTTCGGGGATTCCGGCCAAATACGCTCGATCCCCCGAATGGCGGTCACGCTGAGCAACATTCTGCTCAGAATGCTAACTCCTTCGGCTGACGCGGCGGGTGCCAGAACGCGCACTGTGAGCAAAGGACTTGCAGGTGCTCACAGTGCGCGCCTCCGGTTCAATCTTTCGGAATGTCACCGCAGGTTTGCTAGCGCTGGCTAGCTGTAGGTAAAGCGATTCGCCTTGCCTGTCCGACCGATGCGCGGCATTGGCCCATCGAGAGAGTCCAGGTACGTCACAGCCTCCCGAATGTCCTTCAGGAGTAGGTTTGCGGTACTTGGGAGCAGCCCCAGTCGAACAACGATTCGCATGACCCAGACGTCACTGATGTCGTCAGGCATCGGATACGCCGGGACCTGCCAACCATTGAGCCGAAGCCGTTCGGAGAGATCTTGCAGATCCCACTTGGTGGTGTGGTCCGGCTTCATCCGCCAGGCAAACACCGGGAGCTCGTCACCCTTGGTGAGCAACTCAAACGGGGCCATCTCGCCGATGTTCCTCGACAACATAAGGGCGATGTTCTGGCTGAGTTGGTGAATCGTGCGGTAGCCATCCATGCCGAGGCGGACGAAGAGGTAGTACTGAAGCAGGACCTGCGCCCCGGGCCGCGAGAAGTTCAATGCCAGGGTCGGCATGTCTCCGCCGAGGTAGGAGACGTGGAAGATCAGGTCTTCCGGCAGGAACTTCTGGTCCCGCCAAATCACCCACCCAAGTCCTGGGTACACGAGTCCGTACTTGTGGCCAGACGTGTTGATCGAATGCACGCGGGTGAGTTGGAAGTCCCAGATGAGGTCGGGCTGGATGAACGGCGCGACCATGCCGCCGCTGGCAGCGTCCACGTGCAATGACACGTCGCGACCTGTCCGGGCCTCAAGGTCGTCGAGTGCCTCGGCTAAAGCCTGAATTGGTTCGTAGGCTCCGGTGTAGGTGACGCCAAGGATCCCGACGACACCGATGGTGTTTTCATCGATCGCGGCAAGCATGCCCTCCGGCGTGAGCAACGGCTCCTTGACGGTGACGGGCACGTAGCGGGGTTCAACCTCCCAGTAGTTGCAGAACTTCTCCCACACCACCTGGACTGCGGAACTCATCACCAAATTGGGCTTGTCCGTCGGCTTTCCCTCGGCCTTGCGGGCGTGCTGCCAGCGACGCTTCATTGCCATTCCGGCGAGCATGCAGGCTTCGCTTGACCCGATGGTGGAGGTGCCGATCGTCTCGCCAGGGGCGTTCCAGAGCTTGGCGATCATCCGGGTACAGGTGCGTTCAATCGCGGCCGTCTGCGGGTACTCGTCCTTGTCGATCATGTTCTTGTCGTAGGACTCGGCATAGATTCGCGCGGCGTACTCATCCATCCAGGTGCTGACGAACGTGGCCAGGTTCAACCGGGCATTGCCGTCAAGCATGGCTTCTGAGTGAACGATCATGTGCGCAATTTCGCCGGTGAGGGATCCCTCGGGGATCTCGCCCAAGTCCAACGAACGCTGATGCGAGGTTGGCAGGAGATTTGCGAGCGCTCCTGGTCGGTGGGTGCCGAGCGCGTGATGTTCTTGATCGCCGTCGGTCCCGATGCTGTGCAGTGTCACGCGAACTCCACTTCCAATTCAGTGCTTGAGTGCGATCAACCTAATG
>JBAYVO010000139.1:0-5975 GCA_041674545.1 Candidatus Nanopelagicales bacterium
CTCACCAGCGAGTGCTTGCGCGAGGGTGTGTGGGAGGGCCTCACCCACGCTGAACTCGCCGGAGCGGCCGCCGCCCTCGTCTTTGAGAGCCGCAGCGCCGACGAGGGCGGAGTGACAGTGCCTGTTCCCGCGTCACCGGCGTTGCGTGCCGCCTTGGCCGACCAGCTCGAGATTGCCGACGAACTCGCTGAACGCGAGGGACGTCACCACGTGAATTTCGTTCGTCAGCCCAACCCCGGATTCACGATGGCTGCGTGGCACTGGGCGAAGGGCGATCCGCTGCACACGGTGCTTCGCGAGAGCGACTTGGCGCCTGGGGACTTCGTTCGATGGTGTCGCCAGCTCATTGACTTGATGGCGCAAATCTCCGACGCTGCTGAGGACCCCGGTTTGCGCCGCGCCGCTCGTTCGGCGCTCGAAGGTCTGCGCCGCGGTGTTGTCTCGTACACGGGTGTCGAACCCGGTTCCACATAGACGAATAGCCAAGGGTCTGCCAATTGGCTGAGCCATCCGGGTGCTTGCACTTTTGCGCCGGTAGTGAGATGACGAAGCTGACCCCATGCGAAGCATCGTGGCAGGGGTGATTGCGATCGGACTCTGTGTCTCGATTCCCGCGGTTTCGTCTGCCGGCGAGGGGCTGCTCCAAGAATCAGACAATTCCGGCGTGACGACGCGGGCCGCACGCGCGTACGGTCCGGCACCGTTCCCCACACCCGCGACCTTGCCAGGACTTGCCGGTGGGCAGACTCTCGTCGGTGAATTAGACAGCGCACCGCGTTACGTCCCGCAGACGTCTTGTGACCCTGGCGAGAAGCGAGGGGTCACAGCCTTCAAACGAGCAGTGCTTGCTCAATATCCCAGCGGCAAGGACTGGGGGTCCTCTCGCAACTGCACCGATGACGGCACCAGTGAGCACCTTGAAGGGCGCGCCTGGGACTGGAACGTGAATGTGAAGAACCCAGCTCAGTTCGCCCATGCCGCACAGCTACTGACATGGCTGACCATGAACGACGGCTACGAAGCGCGGCGTCTTGGCATCATGTACATCGGTTACAACGGCCGAATTTGGGCGTCATACCGCGTGGCCGAGGGCTGGCGCAAACTCAACAATTCGAATCCGCACACCGACCATGTCCACTTCTCGTTCAGCTGGAATGGTGCCCTTGCGAGGACATCGTTCTGGACTGGGAGTGCAGCGGTCGAGGACTACGGCCCGTGCCCGGTGTACGCCAACCAACCAGCGCCCTTGCGAACCGCGGCAAACCCGTCGCCCTGCCGCTCGGCTGCGGCATTGCCCGCGAACCTGAAGAAGGCAAAGCGGCTATGGCGCGGCAGTCGCGGCACACACGTCGTGCGCGTTCAGAAGAAGTTGAAGGTCCGGGCAGAACCTGGGTTCTTTGGGCCAAAGACCTCCAAGGCCGTCGCGAAGTACCAAAAGCGCAAAGGCCTCCCACGGACCGGTGCTGTCGACGCGCCCACCTGGTACGCCTTGAAGATGAACAAGAAACCTAGGAAGAAGTAGGCCCGGTGAGGGAGCCAGCGGTTCGCCTCGCTAGAGCTGCCACCCCATCGCTTCGCTCAACCGATCGAGCGGGCTCTGCAGGCCCCAGGTTGCCGCGAGTGCGATGAGGGCATCAGCGTCTGCCGGGTGGGCAGGCAGCGTCGAATCAATGTGCGGCAAATTGATCTCCCGCGCGACTTGAACAACCGGGCCAGCAACGGCGATGTACTCGCGGCCAGCGAGCAGGTTTTTGCGAACTCCAGGCTTCAACGCGCTGGAGTCGTCTTCCGCCGCGGCAATGAGCGACGCGATGTTCCCGTAGTCACGGATCAAAGTCGCCGCAGTCTTCTCGCCGATTCCGCGAACGCCGGGCAAGCCGTCTGAGGGGTCGCCGCGCAACAGTGCGAACTCGGCATATTCACGGGCGTGCACGCCATATCGATCCACCACGGCGGCATCGTCGATGAGTTCGGCGTTGCCGACGCCCTTGGCGGCGGTGTACAGGACTCGGATGGGTTGGTCATCGTCCACGAGTTGGAAGAGATCGCGATCACCCGTAACCACAAACACGGGCACGTTGGTCTGGCTGGCAAGAGATCCGATGACGTCATCGGCTTCATATCCAGGCATCCCGAGTCGGGAGATCCCGGCATGTTTCAGGAGGTCTTCAATCAGCTTGACCTGGGGGAGTAGCTCGTCGGGAACAGTTTCACCGTCCAGCTCGGGATCTGCCTCTTCAGCAACCCGGTGTGCCTTGTAGCTCGGAATTGCGGCGACGCGGAACTCCGGCCGCCAATCGTCATCCCAAGCAGCAATGAGGTCAGTCGGTTGATGGTCCGTCACGAGCCGACTGATGAAGTCCATCAGGCCGCGCACCGCGTTCACTGGTGTGCCGTCTGGCGCGACCACCGAAGTGGGCACGCCATGGAAGGCCCGGAAGTACAGCGATGCCGTATCGAGAAGCATCAATCGCTTGTTTGCCATCCCGCAATTGTGGAGCATGGCATTGAGGTTCGCGGGCCAGTAGCCTGCGAAGGTGGCGACATTCTTTGATTCCAGCGAATACCTCGGCCGACTTGAGCGCGCAGCTGCTCTCGCGCACGCACAGGGAATCGAGGGGATCCTCGTGACTCCCGGCCCTGATCTGCGCTACCTGACCGGCTACCACGCCCATGCCCTGGAACGCCTCACCTGCTTGGTGATTCCCGCGGAGGGCGATGTCACCCTCGTTGTGCCCGAGCTTGAGGTCGGGACGGCGAAGGCCAGCCCGGTCGCAGACCTGCCAATCTCGATTGCGACGTGGCAAGAAACAGACGATCCGTACGCACTCACTGCCAGTGTGTTGTCCCACCCCGGTGGGGGTACACGAATTGCGGTAGAGGACCGCATGTGGGCGGTCAAAGCACTTGAGTTGCGTAAGGCGATGCCGGGCGCGGAGCAGGTTGCCGCGGGTGTTGTCCTCGGTGAATTGCGGATGCGAAAGTCGCCCGCCGAGGTTGTCCAGCTACAACAGGCAGGAGCGGCGATCGATCGTGTGCATGCCGCAGTTCCCGGCTGGTTGAGTGTCGGACGAACCGAGAATGAGGTTGCCCAAGACATCGCCGACGCGATCCTCAACGAACACGAGACTGCCGACTTTGTGATCGTCGCAAGCGGACCGAACAGCGCGAGCCCGCACCACATGGCTAGCGACCGGGTGATTCAAGCTGGCGACGCCGTAGTCGTAGACATCGGCGGAACCACCGCGGCGGGCTACTGCAGTGACTCAACGCGGACCTACTCCATGGGTGAGCCCACCGTTCGCTTCGCGCGGGACCACGAGGTGTTGCAGCGCGCACAGGCATTGGCATGTCGTGCGGTTGCTCCTGGCATGTCGTGTGAGGAGATCGATTCGGTCGCGCGCAACGTACTCGCCGATGCCGGATTGGTGGACTACTTCATCCACCGCACGGGTCACGGTATCGGCCTGGAGACCCACGAAGAGCCCTACATCGTTCAAGGAAATGATCGCCACCTCGAGCCGGGGATGGCCTTCAGCATCGAGCCAGGATTTTACCGAGTTGGGGATGCAGGAGCGAGGATCGAAGACATCGTGGTGTGTGGTGACGACGGAGCCATCATGTGCAATACGCGACCGCACGAACTCCTCGTTGTGGGTTAGCGCCTAGGCTCGCCATCGTTACGTGCCCGCAAACTGAGGACGACCATGGCCATCGATGTGCAGCGAGAACTACCAACTCCGGAATCGATCGAACTCCTCGATCTTGTCAGGCAGATTGCCCGCACTGACCTTGCTCCGATTGCCTCCCAATACGAAGTGGACGGTGAGTTCCCTCGCGAGGTCTTCAGCAAGCTTGGAGATGTTGGGCTCCTCGGCTTGCCATACTCAACTGCCTTTGGCGGCGCCGATCAGCCGTTCACGGTCTACCTTCAGGTCATCGAGGAGCTCGCAAGCGTGTGGTTGTCCGTTGCACTTGGGGTGAGCGTTCACACGCTCAGCGCACACGCCGTCGCAAACTTTGGCACGACCACTCAGCGAGAGTCCTTCATGCCCGACATGATCGGTGGTTCCCTCCTGGGGGCCTACTGCCTGTCTGAGGCCGGCAGTGGTTCCGACGCAGCCGCGCTTGTCACCCGTGCACAGCCGACAGACGACGGCTACCGGCTCAACGGTGTCAAGGCGTGGATCACCCACGGGGGAGTCGCCGACTTCTACACGGTCATGGCGCGGACCGGTGAGCATCGAACCAAGGGAATTTCCTGCTTCTTGGTGCCGGGCGACAGCCAGGGAGTCTCCGGTGCCGCCCCCGAGAACAAGATGGGAATGAGCGGCTCAACAACGGCTCAAGTGATCCTCGACGACGTTCACGTCGAGTCGAACCGCCTTATCGGAGCCGAGGGAGACGGATTCACAATTGCGATGGCGGCCCTGGATGCCGGTCGACTCGGAATCGCAGCGTGTGCAGTGGGCCTCGCGCAAGCCGCCTACGCCGAAGCAGTTGCCTACGCCAAAACCCGCAAACAGTTCGGGTCCGCGATCGCCGACTTCCAAGGCATCAGCTTCATGATTGCGGACATGGCAACCTCGATCGAAGCCGCTCGTTCGCTGTATCTGACAGCAGCACGACGCAAAGATGCTGGCATGGACTACTCGACTCACGCAGCGATGGCCAAGCTATTCGCGACCGACATGTGTATGCGAGTCACGACGGATGCCGTGCAGATTCTCGGTGGTGCAGGTTTCGTTCAGGACTTCCCTGCGGAGCGCTACTTCCGTGAGGCCAAGGTGCTGCAGATCGTGGAGGGAACCAACCAGGTGCAGCGGCTCGTGATTGGGCGCAACGAACTCAGCTAGTCCAGGACTGGTTCGGCGCGCTGGAGGCGCCGTTGTTCAAGGAAGTTGCTCCACGGTTCCGCGACCCGTGAAAGTAACGGCCCAGCGATGGCTGTGATGAGTACGTAGGTCGTTGCGAGCGGGATCAACATCTGCGGCGCGAAGGGAGCAGTTGCGACGATGCCAGCGATCAGCACGCTGAACTCGCCGCGCGCCACTAGCAAGGTGCCGGCGCGCCAGTGACCGCGAGGGCTCGCCTCAGCGCGGCGGGCCACAATCCATCCGGTGATGAGCTTGGTGGCGATCCCGGCGACGGCGAGTGCGGCCGCAACTGGCAAGACGGGCGGAATGTCCGCTGGATCTGTGGTCAATCCAAAGAACACGAAAAACACTGCGGCGAACAAGTCCCGCAGTGGCGCGAGGCGCTGGCGCGCAACCTCGGCGACCTCATCGGTGAACAACAGGCCGACGAGGAAGGCCGCAACTGCTGCCGAGAAGCCCACCAACTCAGCGAGCCCCGCGACGAGAATCGCTGTGCCAAACAGCGTGAGGAGTAGCGCCACGGGCTTATCGGCATTGAGTAGTGCGTTCGCGAACTTGAACCGGTGCAAGGACAACAACACAACGGCAGCGACCACGCCTAACGCGATGCTGACGCTAATCAATCCGGCAGCGAGGCCGGCGCCAGTTGCCATTGCCGTCACGATCGGCAGGTACGGCGCCATTACGATGTCTTCGACGATGAGCAGCCCGACGACACCGGGCACTTCGGGTTTTCGTCGCCACTTCAAGTCCTTGACTACTTGCGCGACGATGCCAGAACTCGAGATATAGGTGATGCCGCCGAGGGCGACGGCCCCGAGCAGTCCCCATCCGAGGAGGAAGCCACAGATGATGCCCGGCAGCGAGTTCAGCACGATATCGACGAGGCCTGCCCACCACTGCTGCTTGACCGTTCCGACTAGCTCATCTCCGGAGTATTCGAGTCCGAGGAGCAGCAACAACAGCACCGCCCCAATCTGGGCAGCAACCTCGACAAACTCTTCGTCGACGCCGAGTGGGATCGCTCCACCCTCACCGAAAGCGAGGCCGGCAATGAGGAACAGCGGGACTGGCGACAGGCCAAATCGGGCGGATATC
>JBAYVO010000140.1:0-5956 GCA_041674545.1 Candidatus Nanopelagicales bacterium
TTCAACGAAGAACGTGTCCTGCATCGTGCGCGCGGGGTGGTCCGGCGCAATGTTGAGCGCATCAAAGTTGAACCATTCGGCCTCGATCTCAGGGCCTTCAGCAACCTCATATCCCATCGCCACGAATACATCTGCAAGGCGCTCGGAGATCGTTGACAGTGGATGCCGGGCACCTACCTGCGCGCGGTCCACCGGAAGCGTGACGTCAACCGCCTCGGTGACGAGCACTCGGACGTCGCGGTCGGCCTCAAGTTGAACCTGACGATCTTCAAGCGCCTTCTTCACGGCACCGCGGGCCTTACCCACACGCTGACCGGCTTCGGCCTTCGCAGCTGGGGGCAGTGCTCCGATTTCCCGATTGGCCAGGGCAAGGGCAGATCGGTCGCCTGCGTGCTCAATCCGAACTGCCTTCAGCTCGTCGAGGTCACTCGCGGCAGCGATCGCGGTGAGTGCTGCAGTCACCGCGGCATCAATCGCGGCGGGATCCAGCGCACTCACTTCCACCGGGTCGTATTCCTTGTTCGGCGCTGACATGGGCTCCTCATTTGTCGTTGGTGTTGCGCGGTCAGTGTATTCGCCGCCAATTAGATTCGAACGCTGCATTCGGAACACACAAAGACGTGGTGCCCGGACCGATACGAATACCGATCCGGGCACCACGCCTTGGGTGCTGTGACTACGCCTCGGACATAACCTCTGGCTTCGGCGCTTCTGCCTTCGCCGCCTTCTCAGCCTCACGGCGTTGCGATTCCGCTAATTCAGCTGCAGGTACCGCCGACGATTCCACCCGGGTGATCGGGTTGCGCGCTTCAATCCAGGATTCAAGGTTCGGCCCCGACTCATAGGACGTGATGAGGCAGTAGCGCGGGCGACTGGTGTTGGGGTGCCACACCGCATGCCATAGGCGCTGGGTATCAATGATTGCCTGCGTTCCGACGGGCAGCGGGACACGAGTCTCGGTCGACGGATCATCCCGGTCTTCGCGCAACACCATCACTGCATCCGGATCGTCCGTGAGATTGAAGAACGCTCGAACGATCCAGCCCGTTCCCTCGGGATTGAGGCGGTTGTTGTCGTCGCGGTGCAAGTTGTGAATCGCATCGGCATAGGTATTCGGCTGCAGTTCGATCACTCGGCAGCGACCAATGTTGACGTTGGGTTCTTGCGCACGTCGGGTGAGTACTGGCGCAAGGTCGACGTTCTTCTGAACCCAAACGCCATCCTTGTCGGTTTTCGGCGGCGTGTGGTTCCAGAAACCGTCGCACTCCATATCGCCGTAGGCCGACGCGAGCGGCGAGAACCTGGTGTCGCCGGAGGACTTCCAGTTCACGTACTCGATGTCGAGCCACTCAGTGGGGTCATTGGACTGGTCGTAGTTGTCGACGACAACAAATCCGCTGTCTTCCAGAATTGGCATCTTGTAGTACGACATAGATACTCGCTTTCGTGGCTCGGTCAAGATTCAGGTTGCGCAACAACGACTGTCAACGCGTCAACTGTGCCACCTAAACCTGGTGGGCATGCGTCGCGACACTCATCAACGCACTGTTAGTTAGGCTACCCTAACTAGTGGCTGTTGGGAACCTTTGAGCCTCCGCTGTCGCGTACATGCACAAGCTCGCAGCAACGCCTACATTCAGGCTCTCGGCGCCCCCAAACATCGGCACAGCGATCAATTCGTCACATGCGTCCAGCGTCGTCGGCGCTAAGCCTTGAGCCTCGTTGCCGAAGACCCAAAGCGTCGGCTGGGCAAGATCTACTCGATCTGGCCCATACAACAGGCGTGCGCCGTCACCCGCCGCACCCAGCACACGCAGTCCAGCACCCTTGCCTTCATGTAGTGCCGAATCGACGGACGCAACTTCCAGTACAGGAATCCCGAATGCCGAGCCCGCGCTCGCTCGAATGCACTTTGCGCTAAACGGGTCCGCACTGCCGGGGCCGAGGAGTACGAAATCAGCACCAGCAGCGTCCGCGGTCCGCAATACCGTTCCAACGTTGCCAGGGTCTTGCGCTCGTTCTAACAGCACAACCATCTTGGGTGCTTGCTGCCACAGACCTGGCGCTGCCACCGGCAGTTCAGCGACACCAAGGATCCCCTGTGGTGACTTCGACTCGCTCAGACCCGCGAACGTCGATTCGTCGACGTCGAGGATCTCGACGCCAGCAGACTGGGCTTCGCTCACCAACACATCGAACCGTTCGGCTCCGATGCTGGTAACAAACAGTTGGTTAATGCGCGCGGTCCGCAGGCCGTATTCAACGGCCTGCGGACCATCCGCCACACACAATGTGCGGGCGAGTCGTTCTTTGCGGCGCCCAAGCTTTCGGGCTGCGACAACTGCGGATGCAGATTTTGACGCGGCCCGCCGGTTGCCGACGGGTGTTGTCATTACGCAGCAGGTGCGGTTGTCACTACAGCATCGCGAGCAACCTCGACCAGCACAGCAAACGCTGCCGGATCGTTGACGGCCATATCGGCCAACATGCGACGATCAACTTCAACTTCAGCGGCACGCAAGCCCTGGATGAAGCGGTTGTAGGTCATGCCGTTTGCACGCGAGGCAGCGTTGATGCGCTGAATCCAGAGGCGACGGAAGTCACCCTTACGCGCACGGCGGTCACGGTACGCGTAGACCATCGAGTGGGTGACTTGCTCTTTTGCCTTGCGGTACAGCCGTGAGCGTTGACCGCGGTAACCGCTGGCGCGCTCGAGTACTGCCCGACGCTTCTTGTGCGCATTTACTGCGCGCTTTACGCGTGCCACTTACTTCTCCTTGCATTCGGACCCGCGGCGGTTGTGTTGGCCGCGGTGGTTGGGATGCTCCGCATTGGTGTCGCGAAGCGATGGACGATGGTTAGCGCAACCCGAGAAGGCGCTTGACGCCCTTTTCATCTGCCTTGGCGACGGGCGCATCCTGCATGAGGCGGCGTGTCCGCTTTGAGTTCTTGACCTCAAGGAGGTGGCGACGGTTGACCTGTTCGTGGGTTAGTTTCCCGGAACCTGTCTTCTTGAAGCGCTTCTTCGCGCCGCTGTGGGTCTTCATCTTTGGCATGTTTGGTGCTCCTATTTCTCGGCCGCAGGTTCACCCGCGGAAGCTTCTGGTACTTCGACGTTCTCAGTCGCTGCGCTTTCCTTGGCGTCAGCCACTTCAAGGTCGTGGGCAGCAGCGTCCTTCTCCTGCTTCACATCTGCCTTCTTGCGCAGCGGCGAGATCACCATGACCATGTTGCGCCCGTCTTGCTTTGGCGTGGACTCAACAATCCCGAGGTCTGCGACGTCTTCTGCCAACTTCTGCAGGAGGCGAAAGCCGAGCTCTGGGCGTGACTGCTCGCGTCCACGGAACATGATCGTGACCTTGACCTTGTCGCCCGCCTTCAAGAAGCGTTCGATGTGGCCTTTCTTGGTCCCGTAGTCATGCGGATCGATCTTGGGTCGAAGCTTCATCTCTTTGATGATCACGTTCGTCTGGTTGCGACGAGTTTCGCGCTCTTTGATCGCTGCTTCGTACTTGAACTTGCCGAAGTCCATCAATTTGCAGACCGGGGGTCGCGAATTGGGAGCAACTTCAACTAGATCGAGGTCTGCCTCTTGAGCAAGCCGCAATGCGTCCTCAATGCGAACGATTCCAACTTGTTCTCCAGCAGGTCCCACGAGCCGCACTTCTGGGACTCGGATCCGCTCGTTGATGCGGGGTTCGACGCTGATGGCGCCTCCTTCTGTCGTCGGTCAAAGCTGATGGAGAGCAGCAGACCCTACGCAGGAGGCAATCAATGGTGAAAACCTGTGCGACCTGACGCGACTTAGGCCGGCAGGTGGGATCTCTCCGCTTTCCAGGTGAAAGGGTAGCAGCATGACCAACGACACGACTGCCGCGAGTGACCCACTAGACAATGCAACCCGTGACATCGCCGAGGTGCCGGCCGTGGAAGTGGTGCTGACCGTCGCCGTTCACCTCATGAGCGCGGCCGCAGTGAAGTGTGGACTTGCCGATGGCGAGGGCGGTGCGTCCGGTGAAGCCGACCTTGCCGAAGCACGAATTCTCATCACTGCACTTGCGGGACTTGTGAAGGCGAGCGCACCGGACCTTGGCACAGCACACGCTGGACCGCTGCGCGACGGTCTAAAGAGCCTGCAGGGAGCATTTAGAGAAGCATCTGAGTTTCCGGACCCGCCCGGCCAGGGGCCGGGCGAATGAACGCCGCTAGCTAGGCGGACTCACCCCTAGTTCGACGCCATGGGTAAGGCGAGCACGCAGCACCTCATTCTCGCCCAGCGCGGCCGCCGCATCGGTGAGCACAGCATTGACATCGAGACCCGGAGTGCCGACCACAGCAACACGGACATCTGCGTCGTGAAGTGGATAGGTGAGTTCAAACTGGCAAGATCGATCGCGCGCGACCCCGGCGACAGCGGTCATCACCGCGCGCTGGATTTCCGGATCAGCGACCGCATCCCACAAGTCCTCGCCACTGGCAAGTGCCGTCAACGCATCGCCCTCCACCACGAAGGTGTGATCGGTGCGCAAATCAACAACAAGCGCGTTGGCGCCCTCGCCTTGTGCTGCTGCCGCTGCTGACTGACCCCGGGCCGCAACCGGGCGAGCATCGCAGTCCCACGCCGTCAACGCATCGGCAGAGGTGAATGCGAGCAGGCCTCGACGACCATCGGCCGTCTGAATCGACACAGTCGCCATATGGCTGTCCTTCTCAACCGTTCGGCCGTCTTGAGTCTCTTCCACCGAGTCAAGCAGCGCCTTGACCGGCACAAACAACCGTGCGCTTGCCAGGCGTACCAACACCTGGCTGCGAGGGATGGCACCAGCACGAAAATCTCTCAACGCTTGCAGGACGTTCGGATCCGCTTGCCCGTCATCACCGGCGAAGTCCGACGTAGGGATCGATTTCCCAGCGAATCTGTCGTCAACCATTGGCTAGTCCCCCGTGATAGCGCGCCCGCCTTTGGGCGAGGCGTGCAGACATATTCTGGCGTAGGAGCGAGTCAACCTCATATTCGACGACTCGGCCAAGGACCTCGATGAAGCCCAACGGCTGGTTAGGTCCGGGGCGATCTTCACTGACGACCACGTCAACAATGCCGCGTTCGGCGAGTTGCCAAGCCGCAACCTCCTGACTGCGAGCCATCTGAGGTGCGCGGTCAGGTGTCCGGTATCGAATGATTGATGCGCCTTCAAGGGGAAGTGGCGAAACCCAGCCGTGTTCGGCACTTACAACCCGGTCAGCAGGCAGCATCGCCAGCGCCGCTCCCCCACAGCCCATTCCCAGCAGTACCGAGACGGTTGGTACGTCAACGGATGTGAGGTCCGCGAGACAACGTGCGATCTCGCCAGCCAGCGCGTTCTGCTCCGCATCGACTGACAACTCCGCGCCCGCGGTGTCGACGATCGAGACCACCGGAAGCCCGAGCTCATTGGCCAACTCAAATCCGCGTCGCGCGGTTCTCAACGCGGCGGGGTCCAGTGGCGAACCGCTCATTTGCGCCGCTCGATCCTGAGCGACGACGAGCAACGAGACTCCACGCCAGCGCCCGAGTGCCAGGGTCACCGCATCGCTGCGCTGACCTTCGGTCGTCCCGGAGAGCATCGTCACGTCAGTCAGGTTCTGCTGCAACAAGGTGGCAGAGGTTGGTCGATCTGGTTGACGCGTTTTGACCACACATTCCCACGGATCCGGCGTACTGCGCGACGGCTCGGGAACGGCAGGGGTCAGGGCATCCGTTGAGTGGGTACCCTTTGATAACACGACCAGCACGTTGACCACTGTGCGCCGAAGTTCGGAGAACTCGATCGCAGAATCGATCACGCCGTGTTCGGCCAGATTCGTTGGTGTCTGAACGTTCGCGGGGAATGGTTCTCCTATGAGCTCTTGGTAGACCCGCGGCCCTAGAAATCCAGTCAACGCGCCCGGCTCGCCGAAAGTCACCGAACCCAAGGAA
>JBAYVO010000141.1:0-5953 GCA_041674545.1 Candidatus Nanopelagicales bacterium
GAGTTGTTTGACGACGATGGCCGGCCGGTTGCGGCGATCACACGTGCGAATCCGCAAGGCGAACTGCGGATGAGCGGGAACCCCAGCGCCAACGGCGGACTGGTGACGCGAGAGCTTCGGATTCCGGACTTCCACGACTTGGCAGTGGACGTTCCCAAACCCGCCACGGTCAAGCTCGAATCGACGCGTGCGCTCGGTGAGATGATGCGCGGGATCTACGAGCAGAACCCCTCCAACTTTCGGTTGTTCTGCCCGGACGAGACAAACAGCAACCGTCTAGGTGCGGTGTTCGATGTGACAGACCGAGCGTTCATGGAATCAACCTTCAGCTACGACACCGACATCTCGGCAAACGGTCGAGTCATGGAGGTACTCAGCGAGAACAACTGCCAGGGCTGGCTCGAGGGGTACACGCTGTCTGGTCGGCACGGATTGTTCGCGACCTACGAGGCGTTCGCGATGGTCAGCGCTTCGCAGACGATCCAACACGCCAAGTGGCTTGAGGAAGCAGCGCACCTCAACTGGCGGGCGAAGGTCCCGAGCTTGAACATTCTGCTGACGTCGACGGCGTGGCGAAACGATCACAACGGCTTCTCTCATCAAGGTCCGGGGCTCTTGTCAGTCCTGCTGACGACGCGCGGTGACGTTGCTCGGGTCTATTTGCCACCGGATGCGAACTGTTTGCTGTCCGTCGCTGATCACTGCTTCAGGTCGAGGTCATATGTGAACTTGATCGTGCAAGACAAGCAACCGCAGTTCCAGTGGCTCGATATGGCGGCGGCCGAAGAACATTGCCGCCGAGGCGCGAGCATCTGGGAGTGGGCCGGAACTGACGATGGCACGAGCGAACCCGACATCGTGCTGGCCTCCGCAGGTGATGTTGTGACTCTTGAGGTGATCGCTGCGGCGCACATCCTTAAGGAACGTCTGCCGCACCTCAAGACGCGGGTAGTGAACGTGGTGGACCTGATGGCGCTACGTCGGCCGTCGCACCATCCACACGGACTCGACCCGCTCTATTTCGCAGAGTTGTTCACCGACAAGGTAGACGTGATCTTCGCCTTCCACGGCTACCCCGAGGCGATACACGGACTTGTTCACGGACGGCCTGACCAGGACCGGTTCCGCGCACGAGGCTTCATCGAACAAGGAACGACGACCACCCCGTTCGACATGGTGGTGCGCAACGAAGTATCGCGTTATCACCTGATCATGGATGCGTTGAACAATGCGAAGCGTTCTGTTGCGGGTGCGACCGAACTGCATCAGTGGTGTCAGTCCCAACTGGAACGCCACGAGAAGTACGTCGTGGAGCACCTTGAGGACATGCCCGAAATTCGCGATTGGTCGCTTTAGTCGAGTAGGTGGTTCGCAATGCGAGTGTTGGTATTGAACGCGGGGTCGAGCAGCCTCAAATGGCAGTTGTTCGATGGTGACGAACTGTTGCGTGACGAGAACGTTCAGCGGTGGGATCCCGACGGTGGCTTCGACGAAGTCATCGATGCGGTAGACGGATTGGGCGGCCTTGACGCTGTGGGACACCGAGTGGTGCACGGCGGGCCGAAGCTGCGCGAGCCAACCATCGTTGACGACGCCGTGGTCGACTACTTGGCGACCACGATTGACCTCGCGCCGTTACACCAGCCACCTGCACTCGCCGGGATCGTCGCAGCGCGCGCGGCCTTCCCGCGGGCAGTGCACGTTGCCTGTTTCGACACGTCATTCCACGAGACACTCAGCGCCGCGGCGTACACCTATGCCCTGCCCGCAGAATGGAACTCACGGTGGAACTTGCGGCGGTACGGGTTCCACGGACTGTCGCATGCGTACGCGTTCGCGGCAGGGGCGAGGTTGGCTCAGGTGGATCCGAACGCGCGGATTCTGACGGCCCACCTTGGTGCGGGCGCTTCACTGTGTGCGGTGAGTTCTGGTCGGTCGGTTGATACGACTATGGGTTTTACGCCGCTTGAAGGCCTGGTTATGCGGACCAGATCTGGGGACGTAGATCCGGGTCTCCTGTTGTGGTTGTTGGAACACACTGAGCTCACTGTCGCCGAGGTGTTTGACGGGCTCGAGCATTCGTCAGGACTTGCAGGGTTGTCTGGAACTACCGGCGATATGCGCGACGTGCTTGCCGGGATGCAGGCAGGTCATGATGCGCCACGGGTGGCGTGGTCAGTGTTCAACCACAGGCTGGCAGGGTTAGCCGGTCAAATGATCACCGCCATGGGCGGAGTGGATCTCGTGGTATTCACCGGTGGAGTGGGCGAACATCAACCACGAGTGCGGTCTTCGCTGTGTGACTCGCTGAGCTTCCTCGGTGTCACGATTGATGAGGCTCGCAACGAGGTTGCGGTTGGCGACGCGGTGATCTCCGGGGCAAGGTCCACCGTCGCGGCGGTCGTCGTCACGGCGCGGGAGGATCTGCAGATCATGCGAGAGGTCCACGCGGTGATGGCGGCTTCCCGCTAGCCCGTTGCGTACTCGGGATCGCCTGACTTATCCCCACCGCCGCGGGCGACTGGAGTTATCCACCGCCCCGCTGAACTCGTCAGCGCCCCGCCTGCGAAATCGGGCAAGGTTTCCCCATCGAAGCGGCAGCAGCTTCAAACGAACAGATCATTGGGGGACCACATGAACGAGTGCACAGTTTCTATCGCGGGAAGCGCCATCACCGACGTCAGTCGGCACACGACAGCCAACGGCCGAACCCTGGCCCGGTTTCGGATGGTGGTCCCAGAGCGTCGGTTTGACCGTGCGAGTGACCGATACATCGAACGGGATCCGTCGTATTTCACCGTGATCGCGTGGGGGCATATCGCAGAGAACGTGGTTGCGGGAATTAGTCGCGGTGACTCGGTCCTGGTGTCTGGGCAACTGCGCGTCCGTGAGTGGCGCACGGCCGACGGCGTCGCCCGAACCACCACCGAAGTCACCGCTAATTCGATCGGGATCGACCTCGCGGTCCGTGGTCGCGGTGGCGTGATGCTCGTGGCTGCGGAACAATCGGCGCCGCAGTCAGGCGAGAGAACCGACGCGGCGTAGTTGGCGCCCGCGACGGTGATTACCCTTACTCAACGTGGCTGAATTCATTTACACACTGCGTAAGGCTCGCCGTGCACATGGCGACAAGGTTGTCCTCGACGATGTAACCCTGTCGTTCTTGCCTGGAGCAAAGATCGGCGTTGTTGGGCCGAACGGTGCAGGTAAGTCGAGCTTGCTGAAGATCATGGCTGGTCTCGATCATCCGTCGAACGGTGACGCGATCTTGGCACCCGGAGCTACGGTCGGCATCCTGCTGCAGGAGCCAGACCTCGATCCGAACAAAACGGTGCTCGAGAACGTCGAAGAAGGCGTCGCTGAGACCAAGGCGATGATGGCCCGGTTCAACGAGATCTCCGAGGCGTTGGCCGACCCAGAAGCGGACTACGACAGCCTGCTCGCGGAGATGGGCACGCTGCAAGAAGCGCTCGATCACCGCAACGCGTGGGACCTCGATGCTCAACTCGAGCAGGCGATGGACGCGCTTCGCTGCCCGGCGCCAGACGCCGACGTTACGGTGCTATCCGGTGGTGAACGACGCCGCGTCGCACTGTGCAAGCTGTTGCTGGCGCAGCCCGATCTACTGCTGCTCGACG
This sequence comes from Candidatus Nanopelagicales bacterium, assembly GCA_041674545.1. Taxonomy (GTDB): domain Bacteria; phylum Actinomycetota; class Actinomycetes; order S36-B12; family UBA10799; genus UBA10799. The sequence continues at coordinate 3,639 of JBAYVO010000141.1, forward strand.
AGCCCACTAACCACCTTGATGCCGAGAGCGTGCAGTGGCTCGAACAGCACCTCGAGAAGTACCCAGGCACGATCGTGGCGATCACACACGATCGTTACTTCCTGGATAACGTTGCACAGTGGATCCTCGAGCTTGACCGCGGTCGCGCGTTCCCATACGAAGGCAACTACTCCACGTACCTCGAAGCCAAGGCCGCCCGTCTTAAGGTCGAAGGTCAGAAGGACGCGAAGCTTCGCAAGCGTTTGGTGGACGAACTCGATTGGGTTCGATCAAACCCGAAGGCGCGTCAAGCCAAGAGCAAGTCACGACTTGGCCGCTACGAAGAGATGGCCGCCGAGGCAGAGCGCTCTAGCAAGCTCGACTTCGAAGAGATTCAGATTCCACCGGGTCCGCGTCTTGGCAACATCGTCGTAGAGACCACAGATCTGACTAAAGGTTTTGACGATCGGATCCTGATTGATGACCTGTCATTCTCGCTTCCGCGTAACGGCATCGTTGGTGTGATCGGGCCGAACGGCGTTGGTAAGACCACGCTGTTCAAGATGCTCGTCGGTGAAGAGCAGCCGACCAGCGGCACGATCAAGATGGGTGAAACCGTCTCGGTGTCCTACGTGGATCAGAGTCGCGGCGGGATTGACCCGAAGAAGAACGTCTGGGAGGTTGTCTCCGACGGGCTTGACTACCTCAAGGTCGGCAAGGTCGAGATGCCGAGCCGCGCATACGTCAGCGCGTTCGGATTCAAAGGCCCAGACCAGCAGAAGCCCGCGGGTGTCCTGTCCGGTGGTGAGCGCAACCGCCTCAACCTTGCGTTGACGCTCAAGATTGGCGGCAACTTGCTGCTACTTGACGAACCGACAAACGACCTTGACGTCGAGACGTTGTCGAGCCTGGAGAACGCGCTCCTGGACTTCCCCGGCTGCGCCGTGATCACCAGTCACGACCGCTGGTTCCTCGACCGCGTCGCAACTCACATCCTTGCCTACGAGGGTGATTCACAGTGGTTCTGGTTCGAGGGCAACTTCGAGTCCTACGAAGCCAACAAGATCGAACGTCTTGGCCCGGAGGCAGCTCGACCAACGCGTGCCACCTACCGCAAACTCACTCGCGGTTAGGTCGAGGCGGCAAGCCCGATGGGCGACGAATCACTGTTGCGAATGCGCCACGCTGAGGTGGTGTTCTTAGCTGGCTACCTCAAGCAGTTGGTGGACTGGGATGCCAAGGCGTGCGTTCGTATCCAGCAGCGGGGAGCAGTCGCCGGATTCTTCGGTGCACCGCCGACTGGATGTATTTCATTCATTGCGGTGCCGTTGTCTTCGGCGGGCGAAGAGTCGACCTGGATTCAAGACCGGACAGTCAGCGCAGGGCGAATGCGTGATGTGTTGGGCGACGTCACGGTTGCCCCACGAGGCTTCGCGGGTCGCCAACTGAAGGTTCCCGAGCCGGTCTCGGGCCCGCTCGAGCTGCTGGAATTACCACCGTTGCAAGGCTGGGAGCTCATCGCGGAGGCGCCCGCCGCGGATGCGTTGCCGAGCATCGCCACCGCGGTCGCAGACTTCAAGTCGAGGGTTGATCCGAGCGCGGGTGTTGACGAGGCTGCCGCCCAACGCGTCGCGAACGAGATCTGGTCGCGCAAGGGCTGGGCAGATGTTCCGATGCGCATCCTGCAAACGGCGAAGCTGTTGGGTTTCTTGTCGAACGAAGAAGCCGTGATTCGGGCGGCGACGCTGCCACATTGGGATCGGCTCGCGACGGGGGCCGGTCAAGTGTTCTCAAAGCACGAAAGCGCCAACCTGTCGTTATCGCTCACCGTGTTGCGCTAGCGCAGCAGTCTTCGCGCCGAGCAATCGTTGCGAACAAGAGTCCCCGCGCCGCTCAAGCGGTACCAACAGTGACGGTTACGCAGTCGGTAGGTTTGGCTTTGCTGGCCGTTCGCCATCAGAAACGTTGACCATCGCGTGGGCCGCCATCAGTAGGTAGCGCCACATCTCGTCATCGAGTGCCGGGTCGAGGTTGCGGTTGTCGAGGGCGTTGCGCATGTGGAACAGCCACAGATCGCGGGCCTGCTCGTCGATGGCGAAGGGCCCGTGGCGCAACCGCAGGCGCGGGTGTCCGCGTTGTTCGGAGTAGGTCGATGGACCACCCCAGTACTGCTCGAAGAACATCCGCAGGCGAACCTCGGCTGGACCCAGGTCTTCTTCTGGGTAGAGCGGCCGAAGGATCGGGTCCGCTGCAACGCCCACGTAGAAGTCTGCAACGAGATCAACGAAGAAGTCGTGGCCGCCGAAACGGTCGTAAGGGGTCTGCTCTTGCGGTGC
>JBAYVO010000142.1:0-5951 GCA_041674545.1 Candidatus Nanopelagicales bacterium
CACCTGAGGGCATGGCGCTGATGACGTTGTGCGGAATGTTGCTCGTGATGCAGGGCTGCGTCTACCTGTACACGAGTCAGCGCGGCAAGTTCATTCTCATGCGCGAGATCCTCGCTGACGCGGACCCGGCGCAGCGGGTCCTCGACGTTGGGTGCGGTCGCGGCATGGGCGCCATCATGGCGCTGCAGACGTTTGCCGATGCGCACGCGACCGGGATCGACATTTGGCGTAAACGCGATCAGTCCGGCAATGACCCGCAGGCCACCCTGCAGAACGCGCAAGAAGCGAGCGTCGCGGATCGGTTTGACCTCGCGACTGCCGACATGAGTCACCTCCCGTTCGCCGATGGCAGTTTCGACTTGGTCATCAGCACGATCGCGATTCAGAACATCAAGGATCGAGCCAAGCGCGACCAGGCGCTCGCCGAGATCTATCGGGTCACCGCGCCTGGTGGGCGGATCCGGATCGTCGACATTCAGTACGTCGCCCAGTACCGCGATCAACTTCAGGCGCTAGGTGCGCTCGACGTTCAGGTGAGCAACTGCGGTATCCGCGGATGGTTCGGCAATCCCTACTTCGCCAGTCGATTGCTCGCTGCGACTAAGCCGGGTTGACCTGACCGAACCACCTGTCGAATCGCAGTCAGCGCCATGGTCAACACCGCCTGCAAGGTAGAGCGTTCCTTGATCTGGTCACACCGGGAGCGATACGGTGTGACCGAATTCGACAGATGGCCTGCAGTGTTCTCACCGCGACCATGCGTGTGACCGAGAAGGGACAGCCATGGCAATCGGCAACGACGGAACGACTCAACCTCCGGTACCACCGCCTCCGCCCCCGCCTGCAGTGCCCCCGCCTGCCGCTGGTGGCCAGCCCGCCGCCGGAACGACCAGCTTGCCGGTGTGGTCATTCGTATTCGGCATCGCGTCCTTTATTCAGTGTCTGCCGCTGATCGGTGGTGTTGTGGCCATCGTTACTGGAGTGATGGGTCGCAAACGGGCTAAGGAACTCAACCAGGGAACGGGGCTTGCAACTGCAGGCATCGTGCTAGGAATCCTCGGATTTTTGGTCAGCCTGATTGTGACGATCATCCTGATCAGCACCGGGTTCGCGCTATTTGGTGCAGTTGTTGATCAGACTGTTGCCGCCAGGGAACTCAAGCCAGCCGAAGTTGCCGCCGAGGCCTACGGGGCTGCCAACGGTTCGTACTCCGGGCTGAGCATTGAAGCGCTCTCTGCCTACGGTTTCACTCCGACCAATGACGTGGTGATGACGGCCGTGCCGATCGAAGGCGGCAGCGCATTTTGTATCGAGAGTGCCGCCACGGTGAACCCTGACAACGTGATCCACACGCCGCCGCTGCCTGGTGAAGCCACGATCAACATTGAAGTCAACGGCGCGAGCTACGTCTACGCGCTCGGGGGATGCCCGACGGCCTCAGGCTGAGCAGGCTCGCCAACTAGCCGCTCGACGCCCGGCCTGAAGCCGATGCGAACCCGAGCCAGGTGTGACGGTTCCCCGCCCAACACCAGCCAACCTTGGGTGCGCCGCGCGTGGCCTTACCGTCCCGACCAGCCCCGTTGCTGATCCAGATCGCGGGGGTGCGAGATTCGAACGCGCCTTTCGTGTTCTTGCGGCGTGAACCGATTGTCATGAAGCAGTGATTGCGTTCGAGCGCCGTTGGTTCTTGCAGTAACCAGTGGATTCCTTCGGTGATCGTCAAGGGCGTTCGAGCGGCGCCGGTGATTGCCGGGAGGGCTTCGTCGGGGCTCCAGTTCGCCATCTCGTCGCCGCGATCAATTCCAGACACCAGGTAGATGGCAGCGTCCGGAATTGGTGCTTCGGGAATCGCCAGGAACTCGTCCACGTCAGTCATGTCTGCAACGACGTAGCCAGGTTTGTCTGCGACTCGCAGCAGTGGCGCCAGCGCTGATGCGGGGGCACGATCAGGGTGGATCACCAACAGGGCATCTGCCGCTTCAACGCGCGCCACCGCCCGAATTTCGTCTTCACCGATATCGGCGAGTTTGGCGACGCCGAGTGTGATGAGGCGTTCGGCTTGGTCGGCGAGCGAAGGAAGCGTTGTGACGTATGGCAAGGGCGGACCTCCAAGGTGTGACACAAGGACCTCATCCCCAACATGAAAGATCCTGAGAAGATTCCCGCCCAGCCAATGCGCCGTCGCGTTGCATCGGCGGATTGCTCGCGTCCTTCTGGAGATGCGTGTCGTTTGCGTCAGGCGGGCCCCCGGGTCGCGGGAGCTAGGTACTCTACTTGCGACATTGACCAGGCGAAGAGGAAGAGCAGGATGAATCGAATCTCAAGGACGATGATCGCTAGTGCCGGTGCTGTGGTGTTCGCTGCGGGAGTTGTTGCGTGCGGTAGCTCATCGAGCAGTTCGCCTAGCGAATCGGCGAGCGCACCGTCGCCAGCAGGGACCGGTGAGATCCCGTTCGCGGACTGCGAAACAACAACGTTCGGTGAGCCACTTGCGCCGCTCGATCCGCCCGCAAACCCCACTGTGTACACCGCACCACCGCCAATGACGATCGATGAATCGAAGCTGTACCAGGCCACGATCTCAACGGCAAAGGGCGACATCGTGTTGTGCCTGCAGCCTGCGCTTGCACCGCAAAGCGTCAACAATTTCGTGACGCTGAGTCGCAACAAGTTCTACGACGGTTTGACGTTCCACCGAGTTGTGCCCGGCTTCGTGGTCCAGGGTGGCGACCCGCAAGGTTCAGGTTCAGGTGGACCGGGCTACTCGTTCCCGGATGAGCCAGTGCGTCAGCAGTACGTCGACGGCGCGGTTGCGATGGCGAACTCCGGCCCCAATAGCAACGGTTCGCAATTCTTCATCGACATCGCCGACAACACCACGGCGTTGCAGCCGCTGTACAACCTGTTCGGCAAGACCAGTAGCGGCCTCGACGTCGCCAAGCAGATCAAGCAGGGCGACGTGATGAAAACGGTTGTCGTCCGCCAGCAGACCTAGACCCGAGCGCCTAGCGCGAACAGAGCGGTGGATGGTGGTCTCTCAGCGACCGCCATCCACCGCTCTATTTGTACCGGTAGGTTGGGGCGGAGGATGTGGGAGCGATGGAGGGACGGGTGCTGTGCGTCGGTTTGCTTGCCCTCAGTGTGGAAACCGGGTCTTCTTCCATGACCATCAATGCCTCAAGTGCGGCACGTCGCTGGGGTTCGACCACCTCGCTGATCAGATCGTCGCCACCGATCGGTTGACCGACGGTCTGACCGTGTGCGCGAACCGAACCGAGTACAAGTGCAACTGGGTGTCAGCGGGCGGGACCACGTGCCAAGCGTGCAGCGTCGAGGTTGGCCCGCCAGCATCTGATCCAGAGGTCGACGAGTTTCGTGCTGCGATCCGCCGAATGCTGCGGCAACTGCACGTCCTGCAAGTCGACTATGTGTACTCCACGCCGAATCTGCGATTCGCACTACGCCGGTCGACGAGCGACTCCAACGTGGTGATCGGTCATGAGGACGGCTTGATCACCCTTGACGTCGCTGAAGCGGACCCGGTGTACCGCGAGGAGACCAGGGCCCGGCTCGGGGAGCCGTACCGCACGTCCCTAGGGCACGTCCGCCACGAGACGGGGCATTGGCATTGGCAGGCGTGCATCGCATCCAACACCGACAACGCGGCAAGGTTTCGCTCAATGTTCGGCGACGAAACGATCGACTACCCCGATGCGCTTGCCCGCCACTACGAGGGCGGCGACGACGGGCAGTGGCAGGCTGAGCATCTCTCGTTCTACGCGGGCGCCCACCCGTGGGAGGACTACGCCGAGACATTCGCGCACCTGCTGCACTTGACCGACACGCTTGAGACTGCCCGCGCGGAAGGCCTCGCGCTTCCGGCGTGGGGAACCCCGGCACAGCGCTACCAGCAGTGGATCGACGTAACGGTCTCGCTGAACGAACTCAGCCGCAGCATGGGCATGGCGGACCTGTACCCGTTCGCACCACCGCCAGCTGCGATCAACAAGATCATGTTTATCGCTGGAGTCGTTCCGGACGTGAATCTCGCATAATCTGCTATGCGACGCGTAAACGAGGCACTCGTAGATCCGACAAATCTTCCTTGGCACTCGCGCAGTGTGAGTGCTAACATTTTCGCCACCTTTTCGGTGCAACTACTACGAGAGGAGATGTAGGTCATGCGACTAGTTTCAACAAATCAAACGAATTGGGATTCGGAATTCGATGCGTTGGTTCGAGGCGCATTCGCTGCCCAGACGTCACGTGGATTCGTGCCCGCGGAACTTCGCCTCGATGGGGAAGATGCCGTAGTTGCGCTCGATTGCCCTGGCATGGGCAATGACGACATCGAGGTTCGAATCGAGGACGGCGTCCTCATTGTTGCCGGTGAGCGCAAGCCCGCCGACGCTGAGACCGGGCGGGTTGTCCACTCCGAATTGCGGATGGGGTCGTTCAATCGCACTTTCCGATTGCCGCGGCACGTCGACCCGGATGCAGTGAGGGCGACGTTTGATCGTGGTGTCTTGACGATTCGGATCCCGGCTGCCGCAACGCGCCCGTCAACCCGGGTACCGATCCGACCCAATGACCAGCTTCAAGACTCGCCCTAAATTCAGGTTTGGTGGGTGGCGTCGGCTCATCTTGCCGGTCGCCACCCACCCACGCATTTTGCGAGTTCAAAGCACTTTTCAATTTGGTGAATCCAAACTGCTGTCCCCATGCGAAGTAGTGGTGAAAGCAGCCACAACCGGTGGCGCCACATTGGGGAGATGGAATGAACAAGAAGCTGATGGCAAGTGCAACTGCTACTACTGCCGCGCTGGGGATGGCAGCGGTCGGCCTCGCGGCGGCCCCTGCAAGCGCAGCTGGAACGAGCTTGGCAACCGTGCTCACCAGCGACAAGAACACGTTCGACAAGAACTCACACGACTTCGATGTTGTGACCGAAGCCGTCCTCGCCGTGTTGGCTGCCAAGCCAGGTTCGGCTGTTGGAGTGTTGGCCGACCCGAGCGTCAAATTGACGGCCTTCGTCCCGACCGATGCAGCGTTCCTCAAGCTCGCCAGCAACCTGACTGGCTCCAAGGTCAAGTCTGAGAAGAAGGCATTCGGCATCGTGGCTGGTCTCGGAATCGACACCGTTGAGACCGTCCTTCTCTACCACGTCGTACCGGGCGCGAAGATCAACTCAAAGGCCGCCTTGAAGGCCAATGGCGCAGCGCTGCCCACCGCGCAAGGTGGAACCATCAAGGTCAAGGTGACGAAGAAGCCTGCAATCATCCTCGGCGATAAGGACACGAACTCGCGCAACGCACGCGTTGTCCTGGCGCTGACGGACATCAACAAGGGTGCAGGTAACAAGCAGATCGCACACGGCATCGATCGCGTGCTGCGACCTGTCGACCTGCCACCGCTGGCCAAGTAGGGCTCGATCAAAAGTGAGATCTGCGCAACCAGTTGCTCTCTTGCCTCGAGAGTCGTGTGACACTCAAAGGGTGAGCGAGCAGCTGGTTGCCGATCTCGGTAGGCGCATGGTCTCTGGCGACGAATCGGCACTTGAGCAGATCTATGCCCAGTGGTCTTCGCTGGTTTACACGATCGCACTGCGTTCTGTGCGGAACCCCGACGACGCGGCCGACATCACCCAGGCGGTGTTTGTTTCGGCGTGGCGCAGTCGGGCGACGTTCGATCCTGACGCAGGTCCGATCTCGGCTTGGCTCGTTGGGATAACCCGTCGTCGAATCGCGGATCACTATCGAGCACCTGCGAAGAACCGCGAGTTTGCCACCGATCAAACCGTCGAAGCTCCCACGCTCGTGGAGGATTCGGAGTCTGTTTCGGTCGTCGATCGCGTCGTACTGGCCGATGAAATCAGTAGGCTCGGGCCGCCGACGGATCAGGTGATCCGGCTGGCCTTTTATTCAGACATGACCCACAGTCAGATTGCGGAA
>JBAYVO010000143.1:0-5922 GCA_041674545.1 Candidatus Nanopelagicales bacterium
TCATCGGTCCCGGTAAATGCCTCCACATGATCAAGATCGCATTGGTAGCCGGTGCGTTGACACGTCGGGAACTGACACACCCGATCCCTCGCCAACACGTACTCCCGTAGCCGGGCAGGCGGGGTATAGCGGGTAGTCCCGTAATCCAATAGATGACCACCTACCGGATCCGTCACCAATCGCCGCCACGATCCAGCATGCCCACCCAAACGCCGCCCAAGCCACGCCGGAATCGGCCCGTACCCGACCAACTCAGCAGCCGTATCCGCGAACCCCAACAGCGTCGCCACATCAATGACGACCTGCGCCTCAAGCCGCTTCTTGCCCTGCATCACCGGCAATCCCGGATCATCCCCAGCCCGATACGCCCACGCCGTCAACGCATCCGCCCGCTTATGCGCCATTGTCCGCCGATCTGGCACCCCACCACCAACACCAGCCCCACCCGCGCCAGCACCCGCGCCCGCCACCCCCGCGGCGGAGCCCGTCGTGCCCGACGTGGCGGCTGCGCCTGGGATGGTGGTCGATGCTGTCGTGACGGTGGCGCATGACGGAGACAACGGTGCCCCCGCCCGCGCACATGCGGTCAACGCGTTCCACACCACAATCGCATCCGGCGCGGGTAGCGTCGCTGTGATCGTGGCCATCACCGACCCATCAAAAGACATCGACACCGACCGGCGCGCGAACTCGTCTTCGTCTGGCTGCCCCGGACCTTCAGGGAACAAACGGGCAATGAACGCGCGCACACGACGACGCGTCTGCCCCGGCGTCTGGACCCCCACCCGATCCAGCGCGCCAGCCTCCACCGCGCGAGCCTGCACCACCGATAGCCGATCACACTCATCAGAAATCACTGCGGCATGCCCATAGGAACACACCCCGGCCCGCAACAACCTGGCCGTCACCGGCAACTTGTAATGCAAATCCCGGGCCACCGCCATCCGACGCTTCGTCGAGACCCCCGACATCCGCATCACCAACGACACCTCATCGGCAACCGCATCCTCCACGGCATACATCGCCCGGAATCCTTCACAATCAGCGTCATCAGGCTGCGGACCGAACTCCGGACCCGGACCGGCCGCCGCAGCCAACACGTCCGCACGCAATGCCTCAAACCAACCCGCATGACGTTCAAACTCGGCAACCAACTTCAGCCGCGACGCCGCATCCAGCGCCCACGGATCCACCCCCGCCAACCGAGCAAACGACTCCACACCCGGTACCGCACCCGACCCGCCAGCCACACACCCCTCATCAACACCCGCACTGGCAGAAGTCGCGGTGCCAGCGGGAGTCGCAGTGGCAGCGCCAGCGACAGCGCCAGCGGCAGTGGCACCAGAGGCATCACGATCACAAGTAGTGGACATACCCCAAACCCTACCGCAAGATTCGAACACCTGTTCGATCTTTTCCACACCTATATTTCCCGCGGCCCGCGTGAGTGCGCGTTAGCTAGGCAGATACGACAGGCTCTAGCTTCGGCAAGCATTCGAACACATCCAAAGACCTCCGGCGGGCGGTGATCACGATCAACGAATCCAGTAGCCAGCGCTCAACGACCGTTGAGGCGCCCCGCGATCCCACCGCCCCTGTCCCGAGTCATACGACGCACTTGCTTAAGGTGCCTGGCGCCACCGCGCTGATCATTGGCGGCGTCATCGGCACCGGTGTCTTCACGCTGCCATCGTCACTGGCTCCATACGGCATGCTCGCCATTGTCGGCCTCTTGGTCGTCACGGTGGGCGCGATCGCAGTTGGGTTGATGTTCGCGAGCCTGTCGCGTCGGATACCGCGCGCAGGTGGTCCGTATGCGTACGCGCACGAAGAGTTCGGTGACGTCACTGGCTTCACCGCTGCGTGGTCCTACTGGCTAACAACCGCAGTGGGCAACGCTGGAATCGTCGCCTCCTGGGTCTTCTACGTCAATGCCATGTTCGGTTGGGATTCTGGGAACTTGACGCGAAATTTGATCATCGCGATGTTCGGCCTCTGGATCCCAGTAGGAATCAACTTTATTGGCCTCAATCAGGTTCGCCGATTTCAAATCGTCACGGTCTTCGTCAAGGTCGTACCGCTCGTATTCATGGCGACGGTCGGCATGTGGTTCGCGATCTCACGGTGGGAGTTTCCAGAGTGGAACCCAACTGGTGGACTCCCATGGGCAGTCATCACCACCACGGGCGCGCTAGTGCTGTTCATCTACCTCGGCGTCGAGGATGCTTCGTCTGCAGCAGGCCGGGTCGAAGATCCGGCCCGCAACGTGCCACGGGCAACCATCATCGGCACCCTCGCTTGCGCTGCGCTCTACGTGCTGTCAACTGTGGCAATCTTCGGCCTGGTACCGGCGAGTGACCTGTCCAACACCGGCGCACCATTCTCGGTCGCCATGGCAGATCTCACCGGGGCAAGTTGGAGCGGCCAAGCCATCGCATTCTTCGCGGTCGTATCGGGAATCGGCGCGCTCAATGGACTGACACTCCTTGTGGCAGAAGTACCTCGAGCCGCGGCAGCAGATGGGATCTTTCCGCGAGCATTCACGCGCCTCACCAATCGGGACGCACCCTGGGTAGGGCTCCTGCTTTCGGCAGCGCTTGCCACGACCCTGGTTGTCGTGAGCAACATCGGCGAAGGCGGACTATCAGCGTTCAACACGCTCATTCTCATGACAGGCATCACTTCGGCGCTGCCCTACTTCCTGTCAGCACTAGCCTCAGGGAAGCTCCTACTAACGCCTGGCAAGCGACCTCATCCAGGCGCGCTAGCCCGCGATTTGGCGATTACCGTCCTTGCGGCGGCGTTTTCGGTCTGGTGCATATTCGGTTCCGGGTTCACCCCAGTTGCGCTCACCGCAGTTCTGATGGCCATCGGATATGTCGTATTCGCCGTTGATAGAAGTCGTCGACGGCGCACTGGAACACTCGTCGGGGGTCAATGACTCGACCCTGGTCAGCGCGTCGACCCTTCGTGAAATGCAGGCCCGCGCTCCCTGGCGCTTCGACCTGCCATCAACTGTGACCTATGCCAACTGCGCCACAGTGTCCGTTTTGTCCACTTAGGGTGAAAGAAAGTCACTCGCAATCAACGCTGCCTGACGAACTGGGCATCGACCGAAAGAGCCTGTCACCGTGCGCAAACTCCGCCCCACCCCTTTCCGACCGCTGCAGTACGCCACCGCGATTTCCGCTGGCTTATTCGCCATCGGATTGGGATCCGCGGGCCCAGCATGGGCAACTAGTACTACCGCAAACGTTCCCTCGACCCCGATGGTCACTGAAACAGCAGCAGTACTGGTGAAAGCTGCCTTCACTCCGTTGCCCTCCAGCGCAGTCGAGCCCACGGCGCAGCCATCGTTGATCGTGGAGTTGCAGGAACGCCTGCGATGGGTGGGGAGCCTGCATGCCGAACCCAGCGGCACCTTCGATTCCCAGACAGCATCCGCGCTCAAGCACTTCCAAGACAAGCATCACCTCAAGAAGTCCGCTCGCGCAGACGCCAAAACAGTCGCGACTCTAAGCCGTATTGCCGGTAGTGGATTCATCGATCCGCGCTGCGACCGAAAGGGCATCACCCTGTGCGTCGATAAGACCCAGTTGGTGGTTCGCTACGTGAAGGACGGCATTGTGATTCGCACCTTTGACGTCAATATCGGGCCAGAACAAGGTGACCCGAAGTTCGGGCAATACAGTGCCACCCGCGAGGGCGTTAATCCGATCCGGTCAAAGCAGGTGCTGTCAATCTCAACGTCCTACGGCTACGAGATGCCCTACTGGATGGGCTTCGACGGCGGAATCGGCTTCCACTACTCAAAGTACTTTGACCAAACTGGCTACAGCGACACTTCGATGGGCTGCACAATTTTGCGCTCCGAGGAAGACGCGCGCTGGCTGTTCAACAACACACCCATGAACACCAGAGTTGTTGTCTACGCTTGATCCCTTCGCTGCAAAACACAGAGCCCCGGTTCTCCCCAAGGTCGATATCGACCAAGGAGGGAACCGGGGCTCTGTGCTATTGGATCTAGTCCTGCAGGCGGCTTCGCAGTGCCGCAAGCTGTGCAGTCATCTCGGCTGGTAGGCGATCGCCGAACTGAGCGAAGTACTCCTGCGTCAAGTCTGCCTCTGCCAACCAGGTGTCCGCGTCGACGTTGAACAACTCCGTGAGCTGTTCATCCGAGATGTCGAGGCCGTCCACATTGAGCGCACCCTCAAGCGGCATGCGCCCAATCGCGGTTTCGCGTGCCTCTTCATTGCCATCAATACGCTCGATGATCCACGACAGCACACGTGAGTTGTCGCCGAATCCTGGCCAGATGAACTTGCCATCGGAATCCTTGCGGAACCAGTTCACCTGGTAGATCTTGGGCAGGTTTGCCGCATCCGTCTTGGTGCCGATGTCGAGCCAGTGACCCCAGTACGACGCCATGTTGTAGCCGCAGAACGGCAACATTGCGAACGGGTCGCGGCGCAACGCACCAACGGTTCCTTCGGCGGCCGCGGTCTGTTCGGAGGCGATCGTCGCACCGAGGAAAACGCCGTGGTTCCAATCGAATGACTCGTTCACCAGCGGAACGTTCGTTGCACGACGGCCACCGAACAGGATCGCCGAAATCGGAACTCCGGTCGGGTCTTCCCACTCGTCCGCGATCGACGGGCACTGCCCGGCCGGCGTGGTGAAGCGGGAGTTCGGATGCGAGCTGGGTTCGTCTGAGTCCGGCGTCCAGTCGCGGCCCTTCCAGTCAATGAGGTGGGCGGGAGTCTCTTCAGTCAGACCTTCCCACCAGATGTCACCATCGTCTGTCAACGCAACGTTGGTGAAGATCGAGTTACCGGGCTCCAGCGTCTTCACGGCATTGGCGTTCGTGTGCATTCCGGTGCCGGGTGCCACGCCGAAGAATCCAGCTTCTGGGTTAATCGCGTAGAGCCGTCCGTCCTCGCCGAATCGCATCCAGGCGATGTCGTCACCAACCGTCTCGACCTTCCAGCCGGGCAGCGAAGGCTCAAGCATCGCTAGGTTCGTCTTGCCACAAGCCGACGGGAAGGCAGCGGTGATGTATCGGACTGAGTTCTCTGGCGACGTCAGCTTAAGCACGAGCATGTGCTCTGCGAGCCAGCCTTCGTCGCGAGCCATGGCCGAGGCGATCCGGAGCGCGAAGCACTTCTTTCCCAGGAGCGCGTTTCCGCCATAACCAGACCCGTAGGACCAGATCTCGCGGGACTCGGGGAAGTGCACGATGTACTTGGTATCGCTGCACGGCCACGCAACATCTTCTTCGCCGTCAGCAAGTGGTGCACCGACTGAGTGCAGTGCCGGAACGAAGTCGCCGTCTTCACCAATGAGGTCGAGGGCTGCTTGGCCCATGCGAGTCATGATCCGCATGTTCACGACCACGTACGGCGAATCGGAGATCTCAACACCGAGCTGCGAGATGCGTGAGCCGAGGGGACCCATTGAGAACGGAACGACGTACATCGTCCGGCCCTTCATGCAACCGGCAAAAAGGGTCTTGAGCTCTTGGCGCATCTCGAAGGGATCGCGCCAGTTGTTCGTCGGACCAGCATCTTCTTCGTTCAACGAACAGATGTACGTGCGGTCTTCAACACGGGCGACGTCAGAAGGATTGGAGCGTGCGAGGAAGGAGTTCGGGCGCTTCTCGGGGTTCAGCTTGACGAACGTGCCAGCGTCAACAAGTTCGCTGGTGAGGCGCTCCCACTCTTCTTCAGAGCCGTCGCACCATTCGATGCGATCTGGGGTGGTGAGTTCAGCGACTTCGCGCACCCATTCAAGCAACTTCTTGTTCTTCGTTGGGGCGTTCTCAAGGCCGGTGAGTGCGGTCATTTTCTCGGCTCCTACCTGCGGTGCGCGCGCCGGTCGCGCGTCACGTATCGACCCCGACGTAAGGACTGGCCGACCACGCAA
>JBAYVO010000144.1:0-5830 GCA_041674545.1 Candidatus Nanopelagicales bacterium
GACGTGCAGAATTACCTCATCAAACTTCGTCAACGCCCACGGAGCAAATCCTTATGAGCAATGGGTCCGGCACCACACCACAGACCGTTCGCGAAGTGGAAGTGAAGCTGCGCGTTCATGGGCTGTTCAAACTTCCGGACCTCGTCGCCCATGACGTAGGTGTCGCGCGAGCTAAGCGGCAGGTCGTCCGCGAGATGCGGGCGATCTACCACGACACCCGCGATCTACGGCTGTTCCGCTGGGGCGTCACGTTGCGCCGACGCGAAGGTGGACCGGATGCGGGCTGGCACATGAAGCTGCCGGTCAAGGGCATCACCGACGGCACTCGCGACGAATTGCAGTTACCCCTTGACTCAGGCGCGGTCGGAGAAGTCCCCGACGCCCTCGCCAATATCGTGATGCCATTCGTCCGGGACGCACCACTTGCCCCTATCGCGGACGTCCGCACCGAACGGACTCCCTACATTCTCTACAACGCCGATGGCGTCGCGATCGCTGAAATGGTCGATGACCTCGTCTCCATCTTCGACGACGGCACCCAGGTGGAGCGCTATCGCGAGATCGAGGTCGAGGCGCTCGTTGACGACGCCCCGCTCGAAGCAATCGTCGATGTGCTCGTTGAGGCGGGTGCGACGCGGTCGTCGATTAGCAAAGCTGCTGCTGCCCTCGGCCCTGCTGCTGCTGGGCCACCCGATGTCCTAGAGCCCGAGGATGTTGGACCAAAAGACTCCGCGCGCGAGGCAATCACGGCTTTCCTGCGCAAGTACATTCGGGCATTCATCACTCAGGACGTTCGTGTCCGACGCGACCTGCCTGACTCCGTCCATCAAATGCGCGTTGCTGCACGGCGCCTACGTAGCGGTCTTAAGGCGTTTGGCCCGCTGGTTGATGAAGAGTGGGCCAACCACTTGCGCTCTGAGCTCGGCTGGGCGGCTGGCGAGCTGGGCGCCGCGCGCGACACTGAGGTGCTACTTGAGCGCCTTGACCGCCACGCTGAGCACTTGGGCAGTCGAGACGCTGCACTCGTTCGCGCTGTGATTGACCCGCAGCTCGCCGCGCGCCTGGAGTCTGCACGCGATGGAGCGCTGGACTCGCTTTCGACGCCGCGTCACGTTGCGCTCCTCAGCGCACTCGTGGCTGCTGCGAACGACCCGAAGATCACTGAACTCGGCGATCGCCAAAGCAACGAGGTTTTGCCCGAACTAGTGGACCGGTCGTTTCGGCGCCTTGCCCGACGTGTCAAGGAACTCGAACTCGAAGGCCCGGCTGAGGTGTGGCACGAGGCGCGTATCAGTGCCAAGCGTGCGCGGTATAGCGCGGAGGCCGTCGCTGGTGTGTTCGGAGCACCGGCGAAGCGTCTCGCGGATGCGCTCAGCGAGGTGACGGAGATCCTCGGCGAACACCAAGACGCGTGCATCGCCCAAGACGTGCTGCGTGAACTCGCCGCAACCGCCGAGATCGACGGCCGTACCGGCTTCGCGCTTGGCCTCCTCCATGAGCACGAGTTTGAGATGGAACTGCATAACCGCCTGGAGTTCGACAAGATTTGGCCCCATGTCCGCCGCGTCCATAAGGGAACCAAGCTTGCCTAGGTCAGCTCGGATAGCGCCATGAGTCGAGGTTCACACGAGGTCATTCGTGCTGCGGGAGTTGTCCTGTTGCGCTCGCGCGGCGGGAAGGTGCAGGTCGGGGTTGTGCATCGACCTCGCCACAAGGACTGGTCACATCCCAAGGGCAAAGTTGAGCGCGGGGAAAGCGTTGTCGTCGCCGCGGCGCGCGAGACCCTGGAAGAGACGGGCGAACGAGCCGTCCTCGGGACACCGCTGATCACCGAGCGGTACACCGTGGAAGGTCGCCCCAAAACCGTGCGGTACTGGGCGGGTTGGCTCGCTTCGGGAGGGCCAGGCTTCAAACCCAACCACGAAATCGATCAAGTCGAATGGCTCAGCCCCGATAAAGCGGCGAAGAAGCTGACGTACCCCCGCGATGTGCAGTTGATGCGGGCAGCAGTGAGCGCGCCACGGACGGTTCCGTTGATCATCTTGCGCCACGCGCAAGCCGTGAAACGGACCGATTGGCACAAGTCCGACCCAGCCCGACCACTCGCTGCCGATGGCAAACGGCAAGCCAAAGACCTGATCCCCGCCTTGCAGGCGTTCGGCATCACTCGGCTCTACTCCTCCGATGCAACCCGCTGCGTCGACACTCTCACCCCCTTCGCCGACCGGCGTCGGCTCTCGATTCGCCTCGAACGGCTGTTCAGCGAGGAGGGGTACGACGGCAAGAAGCGCGGATCGCTGAGACTGCTCAACAACCTCGTGGATAATCCTGCCGCCACTGTGCTGTGCACCCATCGACCTGTGCTGCCTGAGCTTCTCGACCACGTTCAGCGACAGCTCGGCCTGAGCAAACGTGAACAGCTCGATCCTGGGCTCGCACCGGGCGGGTTCATCGTGCTCCACCGAGAGTTCCACCCGAAGAAAGGTGTCCGGGTCACCGCAATCGAACGCCACGATGCGTAGTCGGTGGCTGCGGTCAGCGGGTCTCGCCTGCCTAGCGCCAGATGGTGCCGCCACGTCGACATCGCAGTGATGTCACTTTTGTTGACAATGACGTCATAGTGATGTCACTATGGAGTCATGGAACTCCAGACCTATGTAGACGATGTCCGCGACCAACTACTGACGGCCGCTGAGAACAGTGGCGACGAGAGTCGCCTGGCCGCCGAACGCATGACCGCAACGATCGACTCCGCGCTACGCCTGGCCCTGCTTGAGGCGGTCTCCGCGGCGGCGGACGAGATTACGGTCGAGCTTGCTCCGGGGTCCGTCGAAGTCCGGCTACGCGGCCGTGACCCTGAATTCGCCGTGACGGTTCCCAACAGCCCCCCGATCGAGTCGGCGCCGGTTACGACCCCTGCCGTGGCTGTGTCTGTGCCCGTAGACACCGATGACGGCGGGACCTCAAGGATCACCCTGAGACTTCCTGATCTGCTGAAGAGCCGCATTGAAGCAGCCGCCGAAGCCGAGGGTCTCTCCGTCAACGGATGGCTCGTCCGCTCGCTGACCGCAGCCACAAGTGCGGCGGCACCACCGCAACCGCCACCCACTCACGCCTCCGGCAGGTCATTCACCGGCTGGGTCAACTAGGCACCCTCGCGCTCACCGAATTTCACCCAACCACCAGGAGTAGTCATGGAAACCTTTCACACACCAGCACCGATCAACGCCGTGGTTGACGTCTCCAGCGGCGACGTTCGAATCAATGCCAGCGATCGCTCTGACACCACGGTGTCGGTCGTGCCACGCGATCGCGAGCGGGCAGCAGACGTCCAAGCTGCGAGCAATACGTCAGTCAACTTCGTCAACGGGATCCTCACCGTCAGCCTTCGGAAGTCGTGGCAGCGGTTCACTGGGCCAGGTAAACGTGACGGGTCTGTATTGGTGACGATCGAATTGCCCAGTAGTTCCACGCTGAGTGCATCGACGGGTTTTGGATTTGTTCATTGCGAGGGTGAACTCGCGAACGCCGTGGCGAAGAGTGGGATGGGCGACTTGCGCGTAGACCGGGTCGCGACCTTCACCGCAAAGACGGGTTTCGGTGATGTCATCGCCGACGTCATCACTGGCGATGCCAATGTGAAAACGGGCACTGGTTCCATCCGTCTCGGCACAGTAGAGGGCACGACAGCCATCAAGAATGCGAACGGAATCGTGAGTGTTGAGCGCTGCGCTCACGCGGCGCATATCCGGACCGCCAGCGGCAACATCGCAATCGGTCAAGCCCAGAGTTCACTGACGGCAGGCTCGGCGGCCGGGGACATTCGGATTGCAGAAGTCTCGACGGGGGCCGTCTCCGCGCGAACCGGTGCCGGTGCGATCGAGATTGGCATCCGCGAAGGTGCCTCAGCGTGGCTTGACGTTGCCTCGAAGTTCGGGGCGGTCCGCAACGGACTCACCAGTGCGACAGCGCCCGAACCAAGCAATTCCACCGTTGAAGTGCGTGCACAGACGGGCGCGGGCGACATCGTCATTCATCGCGCTCAAGCGGCCTAGTGAAGTTGCAAAGGTCAAACTAGACGACTTTTCGCAACTTGAGAGAGCCCGCGAACGCCCCAAAATTGGGCGTTCGCGGGCTTTGGCCGTCGAGTCTTTGCCGCCTATTCACCATCCGTGGGGACGGTGTTTGGACGTTCGTTCAGCGGCCATTGTCGGTTCAACTTCTGTTCACCTGAGCGCGGTACGAATTACACCGAGCGCGCCTAGCGTCCGTGCTGTACATGTAATCGACCCTCTTGGAGGAACAGGGTGAATCGCACCCGATCAATCGTGATCACATCGGCACTGGCCGTTGGCTCACTCGCACTCGCAGCATGCGGCAGCTCAAGCACGTCATCGGATGGTGCCAGTGGCAGCGTCCGCGTTGATGGCTCATCGACTGTCGCTCCACTCACTTCAGCAGCAGCGGAGAAGTTCAAGACCGAGTCGCCGAACATCAACGTGACGGTGGCGACGTCCGGTACCGGTGGCGGATTCGAGAAGTTCTGCCGCGGGGAAACAGACATGAACGACGCTTCCCGCCCGATCAAGGACGAAGAAGCCGCAATCTGCAAGCAGAACGGCATCGAGTTCCAGGAACTGGTCATCGCCAACGATGCGCTCAGCGTCGTGGTCAACAAGGAGAACACCTGGGCCAAGTGCTTGACCACCGCCCAACTCAAGAAGATCTGGGAACCGAAGTCGACGGTCAACAACTGGAACCAGGTTGACCCGAGCTTCCCGAACGAGCCGATCAAGCTTTACGGACCAGGCACTGACTCGGGCACGTTCGACTACTTCACCGATGAGATCAACGGCGAAGAAGGCGCAAGCCGCACGGACTTCAGCCCGAGCGAAGACGACAACCAGATCGTTCAGGGTGTCAGCTCGTCAAAGGGTGGCATGGGCTACTTCGGATTCACCTACTACGAAGAGAACGCTGACAAGCTGAATCTCGTTCAGGTCAACTCCGGCAACGGCTGCATCACCCCGTCAGCTGCGTCCGTCCAAGACGGCACGTACACGCCACTCGGACGTGGACTGTTCATCTACCCATCGGCGAAGAGCCTGGGTAGCAACACCGCGTTCCAGTCGTTCCTGCAGTACTACGTGAACAACGACGCCGAAATTGCCGAAGCAGCTCAGTTCATTCCGCTGAGCCCCACGCAACAGACGACCCTGCAGAACGAATACGCAGCGGTTCTGAAAATGGCGAACGTGTCCGCAAGCCCGGCAGCGAGCTAGCGAGCACTCGTGTCAATAGTGGATCAACAAACCGCGAGCGGCCCAGAGAGTGACTTCTCTCTGCGCCGCTCGCGGCCACGCCATGGTGAGCGCGTCATTGCAGCGCTCCTGTGGATGTGTGCGGCCATCTCAATTTTGACGACCATCGGCATCATCTGGTCGCTCCTTGTGCCCACAATCGAATTCTTCCAAGCGGTGCCGATCACCGACTTCCTCTTCGGTACCGAGTGGAGTCCGCTGTTCGCAGATCCAGAGTTCGGCGTGCTGCCGCTGGTCGCAGGCACCCTGATCATCACCGGTATTGCCTGCCTCGTAGCGATTCCGCTCGGCCTCGCATCGGCGATCTACCTTTCGGAGTACGCGAACCCGCGCACCCGCAAGACCATCAAGCCGATCCTCGAGATCCTCGCTGGTATCCCAACCGTCATCCTCGGCTTCTTTGCCCTTGAGTTTGTGACCCAGGTTGTGTTGCAGACGATTTGGCCGCAAACCGAAGTGTTTAACGCACTTTCCGCCGGTTTGGTGATGGGCATCATGATCGTTCCGAC
>JBAYVO010000145.1:0-5774 GCA_041674545.1 Candidatus Nanopelagicales bacterium
GGTTCGCCAGCAAGGTCTGCGTGCCAGTACTCCCTCGTGCGCACCGTCCGCTGCACGTCGAAGCGAGTCAGGTTGCCACAGCGAGTGCAGCGCCACCGCGTTGCAGAGTCAGGTAGTTGGACCACTGGGCTATCTTGCCGCTTCGTTGCTGACTGCCGCCCACCGGTCCAACAGGTTGGCGACCGCGCCAGAGTCAATTGCCTCTTCAGCGCGCGGCATAGCAGCTTTAACACGAGTCGTTACGTCCCCGGCTGGGTGGATACCGTTCGCCGCATCCCACGTCACCAACGAAGCCGCTGTATTCAGCACGACTGCATCACGGACGGCTTTGAGTGGACCGTCAACGTTCCCGGCAAACACCTCACGCGCGATCTTCGCGTTGAGGTCCGCCGATCCGCCCTGCAATTCGCTCGCCCGCCCCTCAGACACGCCCGTGCTGGCCAGTGAAATGCTGTCGAGCGTGACGGCGCGGTCTCGCGTCGCATCCCACACCTCGGTGTCGGCAAAGATGGTGACTTCGTCAAGCCCATCCGCGCCTCGAACGACGAGCGCGTTGGTTCCACGAGCCGCAAGGACGTCGGCCATGACCGGGGCGAGCCGCAGATTCGCACAACCAATCATCGCGGCCGTGGGCCGAGCCGGGTTCGCCAACGGTCCGAGAATATTAAAGACGGTCGGTACGCCGATCTCCTTGCGGGTAGGTCCGGCAAATCGCATCGCCGGGTGAAACACCGGCGCAAATGCAAATCCGATTCCTACTTCTTCCACACACCGTTCAACACCCGGACCGGACAACTCGATGACAACGCCGAGCGCGGTCAGCACATCAGCAGAGCCACATTTCGAACTCGCTGCGCGGTTTCCGTGCTTGATGACCCGCGCACCCGCAGCCGCTGCGACTAGCGCAGACATCGTCGAGATGTTGACCGTCTGTGCCATATCACCGCCGGTGCCGACCACATCGAGGGCGGGACCGGTCACGTTCAGCGGTTCGGCTACCGCGAGCATTGCGTCGACAAATCCAGCAACTTCGGCCGCAGTTTCGCCCTTCGAGCGGAGTGCGACGACAAAAGCAGCGATCTGCGACCCCGTCGCCTCACCAGACATGATCTGGGCCATTGCCCAAGCGGTTTCGCTCTCGCTGATGTCTTCCTTAGCGATGAGCGCGTTGATGAGTTCGGGCCAGGCGTGACGATTCATGCGGTGACGGTATTACTGCCCGCCACTCGCTGACGCAGCAGCGCCGCCACAGCTTCGGCAAGTACTAGTGGATCGAGTGGATGTGAAACCACCCCGTCAGCCCGTGACCACGTTGCCAACCAGGCATCTTGCGGACGTCCGATGAGCACCATGAGTGGCGGACACTTGTGAACTTCGTCGCGCAGTTGCCTAGCGATCCCCATGCCGCCTGACGGCACGGCTTCACCATCAAGGATTGCCAGATCAATTCCACCGGCATCCATGTGTTTGATGACAGCTGGCTCAGTTGCGCACTCGATGTACTCAAGTTGGGGCAACTCAGGCGCGGGACGGCGACCAAGCGCAGTCGTCACGGACCTGCGGGTCAAGGAATTGCTGCTGTAAACCAAGACCTTGAGGCTGCCGTGTGCCGTGGAACTGGCATTCATGACTGCTCCTAGCGATGTTCGAGTGCGGAAGTCGGTGCGTGTAGACCCGATGCTACTGCTCCTAGCGGAGGCGTTGCCGTGCTTACTCGCCCGGAATCTGGCATTCGAACCATCAAACAACAATTGACAGAATTTTGGTTGCATCGGGGGGTCGGAGTGCTTGACCATCCAATACCTGGCAAGATGCGCGCCGTGGCGACTGTTACTGCACAACCGACCCGTCCCAGGGCTCCCGTGAACCGTCCGAACGTTGTGGCGATCGGAACGATCGTCTGGCTTGCCAGTGAATTGATGTTCTTCGCGGCACTTTTCGCGATGTACTTCACGCTTCGTTCGGTCAATCCCGAGGTCTGGGCTGAGCAAACGCAGCTCCTCAACGTGCCGTTTGCGACGTTCAACACGACGATCCTCGTGCTCAGCTCTGTGACGTGCCAGCTTGGCGTGTTCGCAGCTGAGCGCGGCGACAAGGCCAAACTTCAGATGTGGTTCATCATCACGTTCTTGATGGGCGCGTTCTTCGTCGCCGGCCAGGTCAAGGAATACACCGAACTCCTAATGGCGGGCTTCACAATTTCGTCCTCCCCCTACGGTTCGGTCTTCTACTTGACGACCGGCTTCCACGCGCTGCACGTGACCGGCGGCCTCGTCGCGTTCCTCTTCGTCCTCGCACGGACCTACGTGACTAAGCGTTTCACCCACGAACAAGCGACCACTGCCATCGTCGTGTCGTACTACTGGCACTTCGTTGACGTTGTCTGGATCGCCTTGTTCGCCGTCATCTACATCCTGAAATAGACCGATGTCTCACCATCTACTTCCCTCGTCCGGCCAATTGACAGAATTGGGGCACCAACGGTGAAGACCCTCGCAATGCGCCGCCGCCATCGGGCAGCAGCACCAATCTTGGTGTTGCTCACGTTGGCGCTCATCGGCGTGCTGTACGCCGCGGCAGGTTCAGCGACGTCCGCTCAAGCAAGCAGCGATGCTCGCGGAGCAAACGCCGAACTCATCAAGCAAGGCCAACAACTCTTCGCTGAGGGCTGCTCTAGCTGCCACGGACTCGGTGCGCAGGGTGGGCCAGAAGCTCCAACCCTGATCGGCGTCGGCTCAGCCGCTGTTGACTTCCAGGTATCCACTGGCCGCATGCCGCTGGCAGCGCCTGGCGCACAAGCGCCGCAGAAGCCCGTCATCTACAACGACGTAGAAATTGCTGCGCTTGCCGCATTCGTGGCTTCGCTAGGCCCGGGACCGCAGATCCCGACCGATGAGGAAATCAACTATCAAGACGCCGACCTCGCGCAGGGTGGCGAACTATTCCGCACAAACTGCTCGCAGTGCCACAACTTCACCGGTGAAGGTGGCGCACTGTCCAACGGGGCGTACGCACCCAACCTCATGAATGCGACACCACGCCAGATCTACGAGGCAATGCTGACCGGGCCAGAGAACATGCCGGTGTTCAGCAACGAGACACTTACGCCCGAGAACAAGCGGGCAATTATCAAGTACATCCAGCACATGGATGAACAGCCCGACTACGGAGGCTGGGGCATCGGATCCCTCGGACCCGTCACTGAAGGTCTATTCATCTGGGTTGTCGGTATCGGTCTGATGATCGGTGCTGCGGTATGGATCGGGGCGCGAGTGCGATGAGTGAACACAACACGTCAGACGTCGGTGTCGAGGGAGGCACCGTCGAACCGAATGGCGACGTCGCCCTTCCCGACCACCACCCAAGACGGACTGATTTTGATCCGCGCGCCGCGAAGCGTGCCGAGCGCCAAGTGACGTTCCTCTTCGGCTTGTCGGCACTGTTCACGGTGTTGTTCGTGGTCGCCTACGTGCAGATCCCCACTGACGCTGTACTGCCGATTCCGTTCGCCGGCACATGGAGCGCAAGCAACGCAGCGCTTGGTGTGACCTTCGGACTTGCTGCCTTCTTTATCGGCGCCGGAGTCATGCAGTGGGCAAAGAAGCTCATGAGCGACAAAGAGGTTGTGGCGATGCGCCACTCCCTCGCTTCGCCACAAGAATCACGCGAAGAAGCTATTTCCGAGTTCATGGATGGCGTCGACGACTCAGGTTTCGCGACTCGTCGGGTACTACGCCGTTCACTTCTCGGCGCGATGGCGTTGTTCCCGATCCCACTAATTGTGATCCTGCGAGACCTCGGTCCGCTGCCCGGCGACTCCCTGTTCATTACGAACTGGGTCCCCGGAATGAGGGTTGTTCTCGACGTTACGGGCGCTCCGATTCGCCCCTCAGACATTCCCGTCGGAGGAATCGTCTCGGCTATGCCAGCGAACCTCCCAGAAATCCAGCACCGCGACGGCAACCTCAACGCCCGCGCCAAGGACGTTGTCCTGCTGGTGCGTATCAATCCCGATGAAATCCGCTCACAACAGGGTGGAACGCCCGAAGAGCCTTGGGATTACGAGGGTGTCTTGTGCTTCTCGAAGATTTGCACGCACGTCGGTTGCCCGATTGCCCTGTACGAACAGCGCACGCACCACCTGCTTTGCCCGTGTCACCAGTCGACCTTCGACTTGGCTGACTCAGGAAACGTCGTCTTCGGACCAGCTGCACGGGAACTTCCGCAGCTGCCCATCAGGCTCGATGCAGAGGGCTACATCGTTGCCCGAGATTCCTTCCAACAACCCGTTGGCCCTAGCTTCTGGGAGCGCGGATGAGCGTCATGAACAAACTCGGCGAGCAAGCTGAGTTCCTCGACGACCGCCTCACAGTCGCTAACTGGGGCAAGCGCAACCTCCGGAAGGTATTCCCGGAGCACTGGACGTTCATGTTCGGTGAGATGGCGCTGTACAGCTTCATCATCGTGCTGCTGTCAGGCATCTACTTGACGCTGTGGTTCAAACCGTCGATGAACGAAGTTGTCTACAACGGCACCTACACCCCACTCAACGGCATCGAAATGTCCGAGGCGTACAAGTCGACGCTTGACATCTCGTTCGACGTGCGTGGCGGTCTCCTGATGCGCCAGATCCACCACTGGGGCGCGATGCTGTTCATCGCCTCGATGACGATCCACATGATGCGGGTCTTTTTCACCGGCGCATTCCGTAAGCCACGTGAAATCAACTGGACCATCGGCGTCCTGCTCCTGACGATGGGCTTCGTAGAAGGCTTCGCTGGCTACTCACTGCCCGATGACCTGCTCTCAGGCACTGGTCTTCGGATCGCTGAAGGCATCATGTTGTCGATCCCGGTGGTCGGCACGTACATCTCGTTCTTCGCGTTCGGCGGCGAGTTTCCCGGTGACGAGTTCATTTCCAGGCTTTACGGGATTCACATCCTGCTGATTCCGGGCATCATCCTCGGACTCATCACCGCCCATATGCTCATCGTTTGGTACCAGAAGCACACGCAGTACCCAGGCAAGGGCAAGACCAACGACAACGTCGTTGGCTACCCGTTCATGCCGGTGTACATGGCCAAGGCCGGCGGCTTCTTCTTCATCGTGTTCGGCATCACCGTGTTCCTCAGCGGCGTCGCCACGATCAACCCGATTTGGTCATACGGGCCTTACATGCCCGATCAGATCACCGCAGGCTCGCAACCTGACTGGTATATGGGTTGGCTGGAAGGCGCACTCAGAGCCATGCCCAACTGGGAGACCGTGATAGCTGGGCACACGATCAGCTGGAACGTCTTTATCCCTGGCGCAATTGTGCTCGGTGTCATCATCCAGCTGATGATCATCTACCCGTGGCTCGAAGCTAAGGTCACTGGCGACAAGCGTGAGCACCACCTGCTTGATCGCCCGCGTAACGCACCAACTCGCACCGCGATTGGCGCAATGTCACTCAGCTTCTACATGCTGTTGCTGATCGGCGGTGGAAACGACGTCATCGGTACCCAGTTCGACATCTCGATCAACGCGATTACGTGGTTCATCCGTATCGGCATAATCGTCATTCCGCCGATCGTCTTCGTCATCACCAAGCGAATCTGCTTGAGCCTGCAGAGAGCAGATCGCGAGAAGCTGATGCACGGCCGCGAAACCGGAACCATCATGCGACTCCCGCACGGTGAGTTCATCGAGGTCCACGCTCCACTCTCGGAGAACGAGAAGGCTGTGATCCTGTCGAAGACGGACATCACTCCCCTCCCCTGGCCCGAGAAGAC
>JBAYVO010000146.1:0-5740 GCA_041674545.1 Candidatus Nanopelagicales bacterium
AAGGTTCTTCGCGTTGCATCGAATTAAGCCGCATGCTCCGCCGCTTGTGCGGGCCCCCGTCAATTCCTTTGAGTTTTAGCCTTGCGGCCGTACTCCCCAGGCGGGGCGCTTAATGCGTTAGCTACGGCACGGAGAACGTGGAAGGTTCCCCACACCTAGCGCCCAACGTTTACGGCGTGGACTACCAGGGTATCTAATCCTGTTTGCTCCCCACGCTTTCGCTCCTCAGCGTCAGTATCGGCCCAGAGACCCGCCTTCGCCACCGGTGTTCTTCCTGATATCTGCGCATTTCACCGCTACACCAGGAGTTCCAGTCTCCCCTACCGAACTCTAGTCTGCCCGTATCGAATGCAGGCCCATGGTTAAGCCATAGGTTTTCACATCCGACGCGACAAACCGCCTACGAGCTCTTTACGCCCAATAAATCCGGACAACGCTTGCACCCTACGTATTACCGCGGCTGCTGGCACGTAGTTAGCCGGTGCTTCTTTTGCAGGTACAGTCACTTTCGCTTCGTCCCTGCTGAAAGAGGTTTACAACCCGAAGGCCGTCGTCCCTCACGCGGCGTCGCTGCATCAGGCTTTCGCCCATTGTGCAATATTCCCCACTGCTGCCTCCCGTAGGAGTCTGGACCGTGTCTCAGTTCCAGTGTGGCCGGTCGCCCTCTCAGGCCGGCTACCCGTCGTCGCCTTGGTAGGCCATTACCCCACCAACTAGCTGATAGGCCGCGGGCCCATCCCAGACCGAAAAACTTTCCACTACCGTCAGATGTCTGAAGTAGTCGTATCCGGTATTAGCTTCGGTTTCCCGAGGTTATCCCAGAGTCTGGGGCAGGTTGCCCACGTGTTACTCACCCGTTCGCCACTAAGTCATCCAGGGCAAGCCCTGGAGCTTCGTTCGACTTGCATGTGTTAAGCACGCCGCCAGCGTTCGTCCTGAGCCAGGATCAAACTCTCCATAAATGAATAGTTGTATTCCTGGCAATAGAACAGTCTGCTTAGCGTAAATCGCTTTTGCTTTCTGTCATTGCCTCAAAGGAATCCCTGCTTAGTTCACTACCGAGGTAGTAAGCTAGGCCGAGGATTCGGCATTAACTTTTGGCACACTGTTGAGTTCTCAAGGATCGGGCGCGCACCGATTACTTGGCCTTTTGGGCCGAGGTTTTCGGGGCAACGTTGTTACCTTAGTCGATGGCGTTTCCGGCAGTTTCACCGGGGTCCATCCCGCTTTTCGCTGTCTTAGCTACTGGGCTTGGTGACCGGCTAAACTCGGAAGTTTCTCCGGGGCACAAGAGAGAACATTACCCCCGTGGACCCCAGCCGTCAAACCATTTCGCTGTGTCCTGCGTCACCTGATCAATTCGACGCTGGCAAACGACTTCTTGCCACGGCGAACAAGCCACCAGCGGGCGTGCAGGAGCTCCGAATCCGTGGCGATCGCGTCCTCGTCTTCGACCCTCACGTTGTTGAGGTACGCACCGCCCTCCTTGATCGTCCGCCTGGCGGCACCACGACTATCGGTGAGGCCTGCCTCGACGAAGAGGTCGACAACGGTCGGCCAAGCTTCCGCGTCAGGCTGTTGCCAGCTGGCACTCGGTGCTGACGCAAGTGCGGCAGCGACGGTGCTCTCGGCAATCGAACTGAGGTCTCCCCCACTGAACAATGCAGCACCCGCGGCGGCGGCTTGGCTGCACTCGTGTTCGCCATGAACCAGCGTGGTGAGTTCTGCGGCGAGTGCACGCTGTGCGGTTCGTCGATGCGGTGCGTCAGCGTGTTCAGCGAAGATTGGCTCAAGCTCTTCCCGTGGCTTCATCGAGAAGTAGCGCAGGAATGCTTCGACGTCTCGGTCATCGGTGTTGAGCCAGAATTGGTAGAACGCATAGGGAGTGGTGAGTTCAGGATCGAGCCAGATTGCTCCCCCTGCGGTCTTGCCAAATTTGGTGCCATCTGACTTCGTGACCAACGGCACCGTGAGGGCATGAGCGGACGGTCCGTCGGAGCCCTCGACGCGGCGAATGAGGTCGAGGCCCGCGGTGATGTTGCCCCACTGGTCAGATCCACCGATCTGCAATCGGCATTCGTGGCGGCGGTACAACTCGAGGTAGTCGTAGGACTGAAGCAGCATGTAGCTGAATTCGGTGTAGCTGATTCCGGCATCGTTCAGGCGGTTCTTCACGGAGTCCTTCGACAGCATGACGTTGACCGAAAAGTGTTTGCCGACGTCACGCAGAAAGTCGATCGCGGTGAGTTGCTGAGTCCAGTCCAGGTTGGACACCACCTCGGCAGCGTCGGGTCCGTCGAGTTTGATGAAAGAACTCACCTGGACACGGATTCGTTCGACCCAATCGGCAACGATCTCGTCGCTATTGAGCGAGCGCTCGGTTGACCTACCGGAGGGATCCCCGATAAGTCCTGTCGCTCCCCCGACCAACGCGATGGGGCGGTGACCAGCGTTCTGGAATCGGCGCAGGGTGAGCAACGGAACGAGGTTGCCCACGTGAAGACTTGCCGCCGTTGGATCGAAGCCGCAGTAGAGCCGCAACCGGCCCTCATTCAACGCGGCGACAAGCTCAGGCTCAGCCGTTGACTGGGCAACGAGACCTCGCCATTTGAGGTCCTCGAGTAGTTCATTCGTTTGTTGAGCTTCGATTGCAGGCACGACCCACATCTTGGCCTACTTCGAGACCTATTGCCCCGCAGTTTCTCAGGATGCCCGCAGGTCGGCACGTTCAACGTGTCCCTGCCGCACGACTACCCACGGACGCCACCAGGGCGCTAGCTAGCGACTCCAGAGCCAGTCAGGCGCGTCCGGGACCACTCTTGCTTGCGCCCACAGCAGACTTGCCTCGACGTCCGCCTGTAGCGCCGCTAGCTGTGCACGTACCGAAGCAGGAGAACTGCCGCCCGCCGTCGTACGCCCCGCTAGGGCACCTTCAACGGATAGGACCTCACGCACTGAGGGGTCCAACGATGGCGAAATTTCGGCCAAGGTCGCGTCGTCGAGGTCCCACAACTGGACCCCACGCGCCTCGGCAGCTTGCACGCACGCTCCGGCGATCTCGTGAGCATCCCTGAACGGTACCGATCTCGCGACGAGCCAATCAGCGATTTCGGTCGCCAGCGCGTGCCCATCGGGTGCGCCGGCAGCCATGCGATCAGTGTCGAACTCCAGTGTCGCGATCATGCCGGTGACCGCCGGAATCAGGACTAGCAGCGTGTCGACCGCGTCGAACGCAGGTTCCTTGTCCTCCTGGAGATCCCGGTTGTAGGCAAACGGCAAGCCCTTGAGGGTGGCGAGGAAGCCGGTGAGATCGCCGATCAGACGCCCCGACTTCCCGCGCGCAAGCTCGGCGATGTCGGGGTTCTTCTTCTGGGGCATGATCGAAGAACCGGTCGACCACGAGTCGTGGAGCTTTGCGAAACCGAACTCTTTGGATGTCCACAGACAGACTTCTTCGCCGAGGCGCGACAGGTGGACGCCGATCATCGCGGCAACGAAGAGGAATTCTGCAGCGAAGTCGCGGTCTGAAACGGCGTCGATGGAGTTCGCTGCGGCTGAAGCGAATCCCAACTCTGCAGCGACTGCTTCGGGGTCGAGCCCTAGTGCCGACCCGGAAAGCGCGCCAGAACCCAGCGGACTAACAGACGTCCGTCGGTCCCAATCGTCGAGGCGATCGAGGTCGCGAGCGAATGCGTGCACGTGCTTGGCAAGCTCGTGCCCGAACGACACGGGTTGCGCACGCTGCAGGTGGGTGTAACCAGGCGCGGCGGCGTCGACGAGATCGAGCGCCTGATCCGTGAGCGCGGCTTGAAGCTCGACGACTACGCCTGCGATCGCCCTGGCCTGAACCCTCAAGTAGAGACGCAGGTCGGTGGCGATCTGGTCGTTGCGACTGCGGCCTGCTCGCAACTTCGCGCCTGTCGTACCGAGGCGCTCAATGAGGATGCGCTCGACCGCAGTGTGAACGTCCTCGTCCTCGAGTGCAGGTTGCGCTGCCCCAGACGCGATGTCTGCACCCAGTCCGTCGATGGCTGCCAAGACTGCTGCCAACTCGTCATCAGCGAGCAGACCCGCACGGTTCAAAACCCGGGCATGCGCCTGGGTTTGCAGCAGGTCGTAGGGCGCAAGTCGCCAGTCGAACTGAACCGAACGCGACAGTGCGATCAACTCCGGGGACGGACCGCTGGCGAAGCGGCCACCCCACAGAGCCTTTGACCCGGTTTGTTCAGCCATTGCGCTGGTCCCGCTTCGCTGCCAACTTCGTTGGCAGTCCCCACAGTTCGATGAAGCCCTTCGCCAGCGACTGGTCGAAGGTGTCACCGGTGTCATACGTGGCGAGATGGAAGTCGTAGAGCGACTCCGCGCTACGACGACCGTCGACAACCGCACGACCGCCTTGAAGAACGAGGCGCACTTCCCCGCTCACCGATTGATTCATCTCGTCGATGAAGCCATCAAGCGCGCGTTTGAGCGGCGAGAACCACAGGCCGTCGTAGACAAGTTCGGACCAGCGTTGGCGAACTCCCCCGGCGAAACGAGCGAGGTCGCGTTCGACCGTGACGTTCATGAGTTCTGAGTGAGCCGCAATCAAGGCCATCGCACCTGGTGCTTCGTACACCTCACGACTCTTGATGCCGACGAGACGGTCTTCCACCATGTCGATCCGCCCAACTCCGTGCGCTCCTGCGAGGGCATTGAGTTGTTCGATGGCCTGCAACATCGTCACGGGCTTCCCGTTGAGTGCTACGGGCACGCCCCGATCAAACGTGATGATGACCTCGTCGGCCGGTTTGATGATCGCCGGATTCTCGGTGTACTCGTACACGTCTTCAATCGGACCATTCCAGATGTCCTCAAGGAAGCCCGTCTCGACGGCGCGACCCCAGACGTTCTGGTCGATGGAGTAGGGCGACTTCTTGTTGACGTCGATCGGCAAGTTGCGTTCCTGAGCGAACTCGATGGCCTTGTCGCGGGTCATCGCGTAGTCGCGAACTGGTGCGATACAGGTGAGGTCTGGAGCCAGCGCGCCGATGCCCACCTCGAAGCGAACCTGATCATTGCCCTTGCCGGTGCAACCGTGGGCAACGGTGTCGGCACCGTGCAAGCGGGCAGCTGCCACGAGGTGCTTGACAATCACGGGCCGCGACAACGCGGAAACCAAGGGGTAGACGCCCATGTACAGCGCATCTGCGCGCAGCGCAGGCAGGCAATACTCGTCGGCAAACTCGTCGCGTGCATCAGCGACATACGCCTCGACGGCGCCACAGGCCAGCGCGCGTTCACGAATCACATCAAGGTCTTCTCCGTCTTGACCAACGTCGACCGCGACCGCAACAACCTCTTTGCCCGTCTCCTTGGCAATCCACCCAATCGCGACTGAGGTGTCAAGACCACCGGAATACGCAAGTACTACGCGTTGACTCACTACTTCTCCTTAGCTGGCGCCACTGGGTGGCAGTTTGAGGTTGGAAGACTGGGACTAATCTGCGGCGACCGCGACGCTACCGCGCCGGGACGCTAGTTGGGCGAACTGGCTTGCGAGCTTCGCGCCACCCTTCGGGT
Organism: Candidatus Nanopelagicales bacterium; assembly: GCA_041674545.1. Lineage (GTDB taxonomy): Bacteria > Actinomycetota > Actinomycetes > S36-B12 > UBA10799 > UBA10799. Next base: position 5,563 of record JBAYVO010000146.1, read on the forward strand.
CACGACTGACGACCATCACGGTGTCGTCGCCCGCCACGGTGCCGAGAATTTCAGGCATCGTGGTGTGGTCGATCGCCGAAGCCAGATACTGCGCGGCTCCCGGTGGTGTGCGCAGGATCACGATGTTTGCGGAGTGGTCTGCACTACTCAGCAGTTCTGCAACGACTCGTTCGAGTCG
>JBAYVO010000147.1:0-5726 GCA_041674545.1 Candidatus Nanopelagicales bacterium
AGCGATCGCCGCCGAGACGTCAGCGAGCGACCGGGCATAGCTAGTTGGAACAACCGGCACACCCGCCCTCGCAAGCTCCGCGAGATAGACCTTGTCCGAACTCCACCGAATTACGTGCCGGCAATTGAGGACGCGACTCTTCACCGTAGTGCTTGCTGTTGCGGCAGCCATGCCGTGAATTGGGTCTCCGAGACCTAGGCCGGCAGCCGGTCGAACAACTCTGACGTGAGCCGGGCCGTCAGCCTTTCGGTCAAGGGTTCGGTCAAGGGGACGGTCAAACTGGCGATCGGTTTCGCTGACCCGATCGAGCCAATCATTGAACTCCGCGTACCGCGTGGAGTAATCCCAAGGACTTCGCATCACGATCAGATCGAACGAAGTCCAGTCAACCCTCTGGTCATCCCAGATCACTGGCACGGCCTCGACACGTTGCGCTTGCAAAGCCCCAATCACCAGCGGCAAGTCGGCATCCACGTCGTGCACCTGATCCAACCTTGTGGTGACGAGCGCAACCCGCATACGGCGACGCTAGCCGATCAACTTGAGCAGAGCGACTTGAAGCTTGGGCGGACTAGGTGGGCTTACTGGGTGGCCTGACTGGGCCAAGTAAAACGACCGGCCCGCGAAGCGGCAGGACACGTGCGGAGGAAGCCAAGCCGCGGGAGCTAATCGGCGAGCTAATCGGTGGCCGCCATTCCGTGACGGCTCAGCCGCCAAGCCACTGATGGACCAGCGGCACCACTGAGGCACCTTCGCCCGTCGCAGCAGCGACTCTCTTCATCGATCCGGCCCTCACGTCGCCGACAGCAAAAACTCCCGGCACACTCGTCGCGAGGTTGGCCGGCGGGAGACCATCAGTCCAAAACTCTTGCGAAACATCGCGGCCTGTCAGCACAAACCCGTTCTCATCGCGACAGATTTGCTCCGGAAGCCAATCCGTGTGGGTGACTGCACCAAGCAAGAGAAATACCCCTTGGACCTCGCGCCTAGTGACCCCCTCCCCCGCGATTGGGTCACCAGACTTCACAACCCGGCGGTTAGGCATTGAAGCTTCGCGCTCCGCACGACTTGCGCCGACGTGAGCGATATCGACGTACTCCAACCAACCGCTTCCCCCGCCGCCAACAATTGTTGACGACGGTTGAACACGGATTCGATTGTTGTGAGAGATCTCGTCAATCAAGTACTGCGACATCGTGGCTTCAAGTCCGTCACGGCGAACCATGATGGTGACCTCACGAGCGAACTTCGCTAGATGCAACGCCGCTTGACCTGCAGAGTTTCCGCCGCCAACCACGATGACGTCCGCGCCCTCCATCTCGCGAGCCGCAGTCATCGCACTGCCGTAGTGGACCCCACGACCGGTGAACTCCTCGACCGATGGCACCCCCAGGCGGCGATAGGCCACGCCCGAAGCAAGAACCACCGAACGTGCGACAAGCTCGCCACGATCCGTTGAAACTCGCCAACCGACACCGTGCGCTGCAGGTACAGATTCGCTAAAGCCGGATTCGGCAATGTGGGATTCGGCAATGTGGGATTCACCAACATCGGATTGACCAACATCGGGGCCGGCAACATCGAGGTCGGCAACATCGGATGCGCCAAGACTGGGCTCAGCGGGCGCGAGCGAGGCCGGGGCAAGGCCGACAACCTCGGTGCCGTTCAAGAACGTGGCGCCGAACCGAAGCGCCTGCTGACTGGCCCGTTGCGCAAGACGCATCCCCGAGACTCCACGCGGGAAACCAAGGTAGTTGCGGATCATTGAACTCGTGCCTGCTTGGCCACCGACTGCGTCGGCTTCGATCACGATCGTCGACAACCCCTCAGAGGCGCCGTACACCGCGGCCGCAAGTCCCGCCGGACCTCCACCCACGATCAACAAATCCGCGACCGAGGTTCCGTCAAGGTCAGTTGGGTGTGTCGACAGATGGGACGCAATCTCAGCTGATGACCGCGGTGCAATCAACAGGTCCCTAATTGCGACCCGAACGATTGGAAAATCATCGAGTCGACCATGGCGTTCCTCGTAGTCAGCGAGGATCTGCGCACCCGTGGGGCTATCGGGGGCGTGGACGCCATGAGGCATTCCCACTCGAGAAAGCAAATCACGGATTTGCAGGGTAAGCGGCTCGGCGCCGGTCGCAACGATTTTGACGATCTCAACCTCGGGCTTGGCCACCGTGGATGCCCATTCGGACAACATCTCGGTGACCGCTGTGTGGAACTCCTCATCGCGCGCTCCTTGCGGCAGGATCAGCAGCGCATCGATGAGACCCGACGCCATCGCCGGACGTACCGTCGGCTGGGCCGCTAGGAAGAGTTCCCGATGCGCGATCAGCAACCGTCGCGCAGTCGGCACAACAGTCCGCAACTCAGCCACGGCCGCGAGAGCCGTCGCGTCAGGGAGTTCGTAGTCGACAACAAACAGCGAAATCTGACGGCCGTCATTGACAAGCTGCTCGACGACGTCGAACCCCGAAGCTGCAGACTCCGCCACAACTAGCTCATAATCACGTGCGTAACGCCCAAACTCGTCAGACAAGATGTCTGCGTGGGAACCCGAGACGATTACGACACATGGTCTGGAGTCAGTAGCCCCGGACGAGGCGGCAGTCGCTGAAATCATTACTGCTGCACCGCTGTCGGACGGGTCAGTTCGCGCGTGAACATTCGGGGTCGAATGTGCGCTGGGATTCCGTTGCCCGGGCGCAGGGTGATCGCAGGCACGGCGACGACACTAGCGGGATCGGTCGCGATGACCTCCCACTTGCGCCCAAGCGTGGCCATCGCCAGGACCGCCTCGGCGAGCGCGAATCTATCTCCGATGCACTTGCGTGACGCGAAGCCGAACGGGAACCAAACTGCCCTCGGCTGCCCCGGCGCCTTCTCATCAAACACGCCCTCGAAGTTGATCCAGCGGGTTGGCTCGAATGCCTCCGCATGCACCCAATACCGAGAGTCGCGGTGCATGTAGTACTGCGACGCGAACATCGTCGAGCCCCTCGGGATATCGAAGCCAGCGAGTTGAGTGTCCTCCATCAATCGACGGGAGGTGATCCACGCAGGCGGGTGAAGCCGCATCGATTCGTTCACGATCGCACGCGTGCGTGGGAGGTCAGGAATATCAGCAATACCAAGTTGCCGATCCGGGTCAATCGCATCCCACTCCTGCGCTACCCACTCCCAAACATCGCGGTGAGTGCTTAACTCGAGCCAGGTCCAGGCCAGCGCATTCGCAGTAGTTTCGTGACCTGCCAGCACCAGGGTCATGACCTCGTCACGCAGTTCATTGAGGCTGAGGCCCTCACCGGTCTCCGGATCGCGAGCCTCGATCAGCACCGCCAGCATGTCATTCAACTCGTCGCCCGCGGCAAGTTGCGCCTTCTTGCCGTCGATCAGACGTTCAACGACAGCGTCAAGACCCTCAACCGATTCGACTAGTCGGCGGCGGGCCGGAGTCGGCGCGATCATCATCAGCATTCCCACTGGAGACGTGACTTTTGCAAAGCGTCCGAGCACCGCGGTCAGTGCTTCTGAGATCTCGTCAGCGTCGCCGGTTAGGTCCGCACCGAAGAGCGTGCGCCCAACGATGTCGAGCGTGAGGTCCGCCATCTCTTCGGCGATCAGAATCTCGCTATTCCCGGCAGCAAACCGATCGCGCCACTGCGCGTCGAGACGATTCGTGCACTCCACCATTTGATCGCCATAGGTGGTAATTCTCTTCGGGCTGAAGGCTGGCTGAACGAGGGATCGATTCCGCCTATGCTCCGGCTCTTCGGACGTCAGCATGCCGTTGCCCAAAATTGGACGGGTTGCCTGCAGCGCCATCGACTTTGTCGTCGACCCGTCAAGCTTCGCGAACACCTCCCAGATCAACTCCGGGTCCGAGAGCCCGTACAGGTGCTCAGGGCCGACCCGCGCATACGAAATTGGCTTCGTCGCCATGAGGTCACCCATGAACTCGAGCGTCGGGATCCGACCAGTGAGACCCGCTGACAGGACCCTTGCCTTCGACGGACCTGCTGGACGGCGAACGTTCGCCGGCTGCTTGACCCTCATCCCGCTGGCGATCGCACGGGTATTCACCATGCGTTGCTCAATCGTGAGCATCCGGTCGTTTGGAAGGGGTGCCATCTGACGTGCCTCAGCCTCGTCAGGCACAGGCACATCACGTACAGGGACATCGGGCAGAGTCGGTTCGGGCACAGGCAGTTCGGGCACAGAGTTGGTCACCCTTCCAGTATCACTGCTGGGCTTACACCCCAACAAGGCACTGCATCCGACATTGACCCAGCCGTTGCCCCATCCTCACAAGATCCAAACACTCGGCGCCCGCAAACAGCAGCACGACCACAGGCAGCACGACCACAGGCAGCACGACACCGACGAAGCGCAGGCTTCGCCGGTGTCGTTCGGAATAGCTACCTTCGCCGCTTGTTCAGCTCGACGGTGGCTCGACCATCGGACCCAATGTAGACGCGGTGCTTATCCGCGTGAACCTGGTGATGGTGATGTGAACACAACAGAGCGGCATTGTCGAGGTTCGTTTCGCCGCCATCGATCCAGTGTTTTATGTGGTGGGCATCGCACCAACTGGGAGGCTTCTGACACCAGGGGAACACGCAGCCGCCATCTCGAACATTGAGTGCCTTGCGCTGCGATGGAGTGAAGAAGCGTTCCGCTCGCCCCACCGCGAGCGGTTCGCCCTTTGGACTGAGCAAGACTTGCTGGACGACGCAGTCACAGGTCATCCGCTGCGCGGCTTGCGCGGAAAGCACTAGTTCGCCGGGACCATTGCTGACTCCGAGAGACGCTGACCCCTGCACCAAGAGCCTCGCCAAGTCCAGCGGCTGACCTGACTTGGCTCGCTCATCTAACTGCCCAGCGAGACCTTCGCCGAGCTTCACCTTGAGGTTCGCCAACAGGTCCGCACGACTGACCTTCGTGCAGCATGGGTCTTCGAGCCGACTCAGTGGCACAGTCACGGCCACGGAGGCAGGTGCACCGCCCGACCTCGCCAGCGTGCCGCTCCCAAGTAGCCGGTTCATCGCAACCTCGAACGCATCAGCGCGCTGGACCGGCGTCGATAGTTTCAGACCTGTCACGGGCGAAGTCGGATCCCCGTCCCGGTACAACTCCGCCATCAGCGCATTCATCACTGCCTGAATCTTGGCTCCCGCCTCCGGAGCAAAAAATCCATCCAGCTTGACGCCATCGCCCACCATGCTGACGTGCAGGTATCGACGGTTGTGTGCGTTCTGCTCGGGATCGTCGCCGGCGTCGTCATCGACCTGATCCGCCCACATCATCATCGTTCGACGGAGATCGGCCACCGACACCTGGGCGGCAAGCTCAACGAATATTGGCAGGAACGCCGGGAGTGCCTCCGTTCGGCTTTCATTGCGCTGACCAATTGAGACAATCACGTCCACGTGCGCACGAGAGATTCTGCCAGCGGCCATCGCCTCGCTGACAACCTTGAACTCCGACGCCAACTTTGCGGCCCGCAAATCGCGACCAGCTTCGCCATGGTCTCTGCGATGCCGTGATCGCAGGAACGAGTTGGGCGTCCCGTTCACCGCGTCGTTCCACACACCTGACTGCTCGATTCGACTGACTGCACGCAACCGAACTCCATCGGCGACTGCAACAACTTTGTCCAAGACCTTCAAGAGGTCAGAAGCTGCGTATCCGTCGAGATCGGCTATCGACGTTCCAATCTG
>JBAYVO010000148.1:0-5668 GCA_041674545.1 Candidatus Nanopelagicales bacterium
CGACTGTTGTGGACACTAAAAAGACAGGTTCACCAATCGGTGAGAACATGGGACTTCGTTCCACTGTCCTCATGCTGTTAGGTCTCAACGTGTCCACTCGCCGTTTCGGCACTCGCCACACGCTGGCGCTGTTGGCTGCCGTCATCGCTACATCCGTCGCGCTAGCTCCTGCCGTGGCAGCGCCCAACGACAACAAGCCCTCCCCTCCCCCGGCTGTTGAGGCAGTGCCATCGAAGCTTCCTGCCGCAAAGAACTCAGAGTTCAAGTTGCAGCCGAACACGGTCCACCTACTGCGCTTACTCGAGCATCTGTTCCCCTACTACGCAGCAGATGGCGTTATTGGTGGATATCGACAGGACGCGATCATGGATCATCCGAGCGGCCAGGCCCTCGACATCATGATGGCCAACGGCGGCCGCGACCCAAAGAGTGTGAGTGACGGCCACCAGGTCGCCGCCTTCCTGATGGCAAATGCGAGTCAGCTCGGCGTCAAGTACATGGTGTGGCGTCAGAGTATCTGGTATCCAGGGCAAGACTGGCGCCTGATGAGCGACCGCGGGCATTGGACGCACAACCACATGGACCACATCCACGTGCTCGTTGACGGAGGGTTTGCGGCGTCAGATCAGTTGGTTCTACCCAAGGACCTACGCGTCAAGGCAGACGAGCTCCCGAATGGAGAGGCACTACGCGAACAGGCCGAGAAGCGGATAGCCATCATGGTCCGCGTTGCAGACGCAGAATCTCGAATCTCCGCTGCAGAGGTGATCAACAAGCGCCTCACCAACAAGAACTCAAAGCGTGCCCAAGAACTCGAAGCCGCTCAAGATCTCGTGAGCCAAGCCGTCCGCGAGAGCTATATCTTTGGGATGGACTCGAACTTGGTGGCGAGTTCACTGATGCTGATGAGCGGCACCAACACCGATCCGACCATCGCGATGGCTCTTGAACGCACAATTCGCGCGCAGGACCAAGGGCTCAGCGACGCTCTAGCGGCGCTCGCTTTGGCTGCCAAAGAACTTAGCGACAATGTTCAAGCACTCAACAACGCTCGTTCCGATCTCGAGCAAGCCAACAAAGAACTCGCCGAACTCGACGCGCAGTAGCTTTCCCGGATCAAGACTGACATTGGTGCGCCGTCGGGCGCAGACCGACGACGCTACTAGTCGACGAGCCCTCTGCGGACTCGATGCCATTCACTGACTACCCAGTCGCGCAACTGGTCACCCTCGCTACGCGCGCACAGCACGTGCGAGGTGTCGGAGAGGTGCTCCCCCACCCGCTGTAAGCGCAGGACATCAGTTCCTGGATGTTCGTTGGGGATCCACGTCGCCCAACAGAATCCGTGCCGTTCCAATGCGACGATTGCGGCGCCTGCGGTCTCGTCCGCCAGTGGTACGTCGAGGTGTACCGCCCCCAGTTCGTAGGCAATCAAGGCGTCGAGTTCGGCGCCGACTACCTCGACCAGGTCTGCGCCGATTTGCGTCAACCGGATGAAGGCGACGCCCGACACTAGGTTCACATCGACTGACAACGCTGTCGTGCCGTCGAGTGGCCTGCAGGCGACGCTCCAATCACGTTGAATGCCCAACCTCGTAGCCAGTAGCTCACACGTCGTCACATGCTCCGGCGGAATGTGATTCACCCGGCTCTCGCCTGATGCCGTTGGAATGTAGAACGGCATCAGCGCGCGGCGTCCATCATTGATGTTCGCCAAACCCGACATCACAACGTCGCTCGGACCCGCGCCAATCAACAGGCCCGTTTCGACCCCACCGAGCGCCAGAAGGTTCCGCTGGCTCGCAACATGGTTAGTGACACACTCCGACCACAGACCGGGCAAACCGAGCGTCACTGCGACGTTGTTACGCGCCTTGCCAAGGCGAGCCGCGAGTTGGTGTCCCCGGTACCGCGGATCTACGACGAGCCGTCCCGCTTCGGGCACGAGATCGCTCGGATGCGCAAACGTCAACGAGCAATGACCCACCACTTCCCCAGCATTCCCAATCGCCACTACTGACTTCATCATGCCCGTGCGCAGCATCCGACGCAGTACCGATGGCTTGTACATCACGTCGTCGGGGTAGCTGTACCCGTAGCAGCGGTAGACACACCGAATCAGCCCGTCGACGTCACCGGCAACCATTTCTCGGAGAACGAGTTCGCCAGACTGCTGAGCCGAGACTCGTTCAACGTCGTCCGGTAGCACGTCAACACCGTCGAGGGTTGACCCGTGGTCATCGTCGAGTGAAATCGTGCAGATCGCGATGTTGCCGTCACGACCATGGCTAGCAATGCTCAGCGAGTCAACAAACCCAAGACTCGCAAGTCGTCGCGATGGCAGCCGATGGGTGTGTTTGGCCTGTAATGGCATCCGAAAATCCGTTACCAGGACGCGGGCGTTGTGCCCGAGTTGATCTAGTCGGATGTGAACCATCGATGAGTCCACACCAGCCCCAGGGAACGGTTCACGGGCACGTGCCTCGAGCACGAGTTCTTCCACCATGGTTCTGACCCGGCCCGCCCGCTCCACTCTCAGACCAAGTGCAGTCAACGCCATACCGATCCCGGCACTAGCGGCTGAGTTAGGGACCTCGTCGTGGACCGTAATCTCAAGCAGTGGTGCAACTTCCGCTACGGAGTGCCGCCTGGAGTGTGCGGGCACCGCTAGCCGTTCGTGCTGGAAGGCACCGTCGTGCCGTCCGGGACTGCTGCCGTCACGGTCATCTCCCCAGTCTTTGAACGAGCGAGCCACTTGTTCCACTTCACGTTCCACTCAGTAATCCCATTGCCGAGATCCTGCGGACGGCCAGTGTTCTTCACGATCACGATGTCGCCGACCCGTGATTGTTCGTAGAACCATGCTGCATTGCTTGAGCTCATGCCCACACAACCATGGCTTACGCTCGCCCTGCCCTGCGAACCGACCGACCATGGAGCTGAGTGAACGAACTCCCCTGATGGCGTTAGCCGCATGGCTTGGTGCACCGTGAGCCGGTAGTACTCCGAACTTGTGGTCGGTGTGCCCCCTGACGCGGCGTCCATAATCACGGTGCCCTCTTTGGCCATGATGGGCTTGATTCCCGACCGCGTCTCAAAGCCCGACTTGCCAGTCGTCACCGGGATCTTCCGAATGACCTTTCCATCTTTGCGGACAGTCATGATCAAGGTGTTCGCGTCGACTGTGGACACCATCGACGACGCTGTCTTGAAGCCCGCATTCATGTCGCGGTCGCCGTAGATGCCGGGTGCGAACTCGACGCCCTTCAACGCCGCCGCAACTTTGACTTTGGCCTTGGCTGGCCAATACGTCGCAGGCCTGAACGTCACAGCGGTGTTGTCGCTACTCCAGCTCCACGCGCCAACCGTTGGCTTCGAACTTGTGACACTGAGACGCTGCTCTACCACCGCCTTGTTCTTCACGGCCTGGCTGAACTCAATCCGAAGCGGGACTCCGACACCAACGGTCGCATTGTTCATGAAGTAGCTGAACTGCCCGTCGACTGTCTTCTTCGGCTTAACCGTCGACAGCTCCACCGAACGTTGGACGGGTGTCCCGCCTTCATCCACGGCACTCGCGTTGACCACGTATTGGGTGCCGAACTTCAGCGTGTCGCTGTTTGAGGTCCATTCCGTCTGCGCCGAGTTCATCGTCCCGACGAGGGGCCCCTTTGGCCCGGTCACTGCAACATCGGTCAACGTGCCCTGGATGACGCGCACAACGATCGGTGAATGTACCGGCGCCGCTGCCGTGGCTTGTTCAGGTACGGGTAGAACCTCGATCAGAGCGTCACTGCCGTCCTTGAGGGCGCTCGAGATAGTCGCACACCCGCTCACTGCCAAAAGGCCCGCGACACCGCCTAGAGCAACTACAGAGTGGATTGCCTTGGTCCTCGTCACGATGTGTGATCCCTCATTCCCTCAGCGTCGGGCGACAACGCTAGTTTGCGGGACCGACGCGCCCCAGAGTCGGTGCGACGCGCCAATGCCTTGCTGCGATGATCAAGGATCTGCCCAACTTGTGGCGCACAAACAAACGAGGCGCCAACGGACTGTTAGTCCATTGACGCCTCGAGAGCAGTTCTTGGCTAGTGCGAGTAGTCACCGCGGTAGTACTCGAAGACGAATCCGATCAGGCTCAGAATCAGCAATGCCGCACCTGCGACAACGATCCACGCCGCGTACACAAATCCGAAAGCAACCAACGCTGCGCACGCAGCAACCGGGAGCGGCCACCAGCTGTGCGGACTGTAGAAGCCGTAGTCGATGTCTGCGTCCTCTTGAAGCGCATCCTTCAGGTCTTCTGGCCGTGGGTACACCTTCTTGGAGGTGTGCAGCACGAAGAACGCAATCAGGAACGCTAGGCCCCCGGTGAAGATGAGTAGCACGATGCCGGTCTCATCCTTCGACCAGACGCCGTAGACGAGCGCGATCAGTAGGTAGAACGCACATCCCCAGGCAAAGAGCTTGCCTTCGATCTTCATTCGGAGCCTCCCGAAACTTCAGCCTTGGCCGGTTCACTAACGACCTTGGCGCCAGCCGGCATATTCTTCGGCGCCAGTTCTGGATGGTGCAAGTCAAACGCTGGCCGCTCGGAACGGATGGGCGGAAGCGAGGTGAAGTTGTGGCGCGGTGGCGGGCAGCTTGTCGCCCACTCGAGCGAACCACCCCAACCCCACGGGTCGTCGACCTCAACCTTGGGCGCGTGACGCCACGTCCGGTAGACGTTCCAGAAGAATGGCAGGAACGAGATTCCGAGAATGAGCGAGCCGACAGTCGAGATGATGTTCATCGTCTCGAAGCCATCACTTTGCAGGTAATCCGCGTACCGCCGAGGCATACCTTGCACGCCCAACCAGTGCTGGATCAAGAACGTGACCTGGAAACCAATGAAGAGGAGCCAGAATTGCAGCTTGCCCAGGCGCTCGTCGAGCATTTTGCCAGTGAGTTTCGGCCACCAGAAGAAGAATCCGGCGAACATCAAGAACACCACTGTGCCGAACACCACGTAGTGGAAGTGAGCAACAACGAAGTAGCTATCGGATACCGCGAAGTCCAGCGGCGGTGAGGCCAAAATGACGCCGGTGAGCCCGCCGAAGAGGAATGTGACCAGGAAGCCACAGACCCACAACATGGGCGTCTCGAACGATATGGAGCCCCGCCACATCGTGCCTATCCAGTTGAAGAACTTCACCCCGGTAGGCACAGCAATCAACATCGTCATAAATGCGAAGAATGGTAGGAGAACCGCTCCCGTCACATACATGTGGTGGGCCCACACAGCAACGGAAAGTCCGGCAATCGCGATGGTTGCGAAGACCAGGCCCTTGTAGCCAAAGATTGGCTTACGGCTGAACACCGGAATGATCTCGCTACAGATTCCGAAGAACGGGAGCGCAAGAATGTAGACCTCAGGGTGTCCGAAGAACCAGAACAAGTGCTGCCAGAGGATGGCACCGCCGTTCTCGGGTGCGAAGACGACCGAACCCCACTTGCGATCGACCTCGAGGACGATCAGCGCGGCAGCAAGCACCGGGAACACAAGGAGCGCCAGAACGCTGGTCAGCATGACGGTCCAGGTGAAGACCGGCATGCGGAACATCGTCATGCCGGGTGCACGCATACAGATGATGGTCGTGAGGAAGTTGACCGAACCAAGAATGGTTCC
>JBAYVO010000149.1:0-5660 GCA_041674545.1 Candidatus Nanopelagicales bacterium
ACGCAGCACCTTGACGCGCCGCATGATCCGAGCGGGATCGGTCGCACTCGTCTCGCGAGCGGTCGCAGCTGAGTTGGCCTGTTCGAGCACAAGAATCAGCAGGGCCAATACAAATCCGGCAAGCAACCCAAATGCGGCCAACACGAGGTCTGCGCCATTGAGTCTGAAGCCGACCGCAACCATGGCCAGGGCAAGAACGATTGGCACCACTATGCAGAAGGCTCGGGCACCTTCGATTGCCTGCCAGTGAGCCTTGAGAATCGCTGACTGTGAGAACTTGCTCAGCATCGCAATCGCCTACTCAACCCTTTTTCGAGATCTTGCCCTTCAAGTCATCAATGTATCTCAGGCCTGCGACGATCACAGCCTTCTCAACGGACGCGCCGTCCGCTTCGGCAGCGTTCACGTCGTCGTCGATGTTGAGTTTTATGCGAGGCACACGCGCTTCTGATACATCAATTGAGACATCATTACCTTGCGGGGTTTGGACCTTCAACGTGATTTCCTCGTACTGCACTCCGCCAAACAGCATCAACTTCTTCCGCTTCTCGGCATTGTCGAAAATCTCGTCGAATGCTTTCTTCGGTAGTCCATAGTTGCGCTTTGGGTGGACGTGAGTGGCGATGGTCCCCACGTCCTCGGTGGTGAAATACGCAGACTCAGTAGTTCCGATCACGTCGCTTACCGTTCCTAGCCGCCGGTAGCTAACTTGTCGCAGGACACCCTCTTCGAAGGCTTTCCGGTAGAAGCTCGGGTCACCAACCAGCTCCCATCGGACTTTGTAGTCGGGGAATTTGTCCCGGAACCACTTATCGAAATTATCTGTGAACTTCGATTTAACTGAATAGCTGCCGATGGAGTGCAGGAACATCCAGCCACGATTGGACATTGGGTTGATCACCAGACCCAAGATGAGGTCCACCTGCTCAAGGTGGTCCTTGCTTCGGCCGAACTCAGGCTCATCCGCGACCACGTTCGCATCCGAGTCCCATTGATAGATTCTGGATGCAACGTTGTATTCACCAGCTCCAACCGAAAGCACTGTCACATGGCGGCGATCCTTCTCGGAGAAACCCAAGGCTTCGAGATCAATGATCGAGTTGATGCGTGCGACGTGGTTACTCTTCTTCGCGGTGAGCACCGAACTCTGTTTAGCGAACTGGACGAAGCACTCCCTAATCTCGTGATCCTCTTCATCGAAGTTCCCCAAGAGCTTCGGATCCGATTTGTTCAACGCGTGCACCTCGAAGGTGTATGCCGCAAGGCCGTGCGCCATTTGCTTCTCTCCCTTGTCATGCGGGTGCGCCCGCTTCGATTGCGCACCAACTGCGCCTAGAAGATCTTCAGCCCGCCTGGACGAGATTTCGGTGAGGTTCACGACATTGCGCAACTGATCACAGGATCAATCGGGCAATTCGCCCATACCGTGCACAACTCGCGACTATCCACGACCACTCAGTCGTCGCCCTCGTCACGCTGACAACCAACCCAGTCATCAGATCGGCAGCGGGACGCTGACACCTACGAACCCGCCAACACCTCCCCCACCACGTTGGACGGGTGCTGCGTGCAGCTTCACGGCAGTCCCCGTGACGAGCAATTGGTTGGCTAGCGGCGACACAGTGATGCCAGTGACCGCGGTGGCACCGAGCGCGAAGGCCTGCTGCTTGAGGCTCACGACTGCACCGTCGATGGTTCGCTGCTCCCCCAGGTGCACGGGCAGCGCGCATGTTGCAGAAACGATTGCGATTGGCTGACTGACGGTGCCATCGAATCCGTGGCCGGTGGTGACGGGGACGGCCTGCTCGTTGAAGGCGCCTTCTTGATGGTCGGTCCACTGGTTGCCGTCCCACCAACGACGTTGTCCGCCTTGTGACGGATCCGGGTACCAGCCTGGCTCACGGAACTGCGCCTCGTCGACCCAGTCATCGCCGACCTGGACGAGCCATCGCTTGTTGTCTTTGTCCCACTTCTTGCTCACTTGTCGCCGCCCCCGTCGTTTCTGATCGGTGCGAACCCGCTACGTCGGTTCCGAATTGCATCGGCGTACAGCGGGGCAAACACACCGCGAAGCTCGAGCGCCCCGTGGTAGCTCGTCTGCGTGACGATGATTCCGTCTACCGTCATGATCGAAGTGACGGCGGGCGTCCGCTCGGTCGAGGTTGTCAGTGCATTAAGCACTGTTGCGGCGGCCATACCCACAGCGGCGCCCTCGAGGCCGAATCCCCCACCGAAGAAACCACCGCCGGAAGTGACAAGCTCACCGCCGCTGACGTCAACGTCGACGATGTCGGATCGGCGCAGAGTTAGGGCTTGGTGGCCGTCAGGGGTGGTGAACCAGTACTCAACGCGGTCACTGCGAATTGCGATTGTCGTCGGTGCATTGACGTTGCCGAACGGATGGTCGATGCCGCTGCAGATGATGATGCTGCACCGGTCGACTACGCGGTCGCCGAGACCCTCCAGATCCATCGCGGGTGAAGGCCTGGCGGCAACAACTTTGCGCTGATCACGTTTGCTGCGGCACTCGTCGCAAAGTCCAGCAGGTGCGTTCCACGCAGCTTTCCCGCCACATGTCGCACACTTGGCCATTACTTTCCGTCTTCCTTGTCGTCGTCCTTGTGCGCTGCTGCGCGGTTGATCAATTCCGGTGACGGTACTCCCGTTTCGTGGACTTCGTCGACAAGATCGTCCGCACGGGTGACGGGCTTGAGTCGCCGCCCCGGCTTACTCGAGGCAGGGACCTCGGCGGCAGGTGCGGCCACCATCGATCGGATCAGCTCGTCGACTGCTTTGCGTTGCCGGGTGTTCATTTGGTCGGCTTCCGGCGGCGGTGAGTAGGGGGCGGCTTCGCCAGCTGGTCGCCCGGCCCATTCGCGGATCGTGGGCAACGGGATGTTGAGGGCTTCAGCGACTGCGGCGAGCGTCGGCTCTGATGGGGTGCGGAGTCCGTGGATCGTGTTCCGGAGCGTCTCAAGGGATGGCGTACTGAACCGGCGCGAGAACGCGTTAAGGGACGGCTCCCCCGTGCGCTTGTCTACCAAGCCGCGCTCACGAAACGCCGCTGCCCACGGCTCCGGGATTGATCGAGCATTCATGTCTGCCAACGATGCTCCCGACACGCCGAATTGTCTACGAGTTATGTAGACACGCAGTCTACGTATTACAGGGCTGTAACCCGCTATTCCGGCATCGCGCCGCCCTCCGAGTATTAAACCTTGTAGACAGAACCGTCTACATCAACTAATGTCACGCGTGACAGCAGTTACTCGTCTACAGTGGGGAACGTCTACAGATGGAAGTTCATTGGAGGTTCTACGTGAAGCTCATATCGGCCCGCGTGCTCGCCGATTACATGGCGCATCGGGGTGAGAGTGTCCGGTCACTGGCGCGACGGGTCGGCTGCTCGCCATCGCTGATCGGTCACCTGCGCTCCGGAGAGCGAACGACGTGCCAGCCGCAAACTGCCCGTCGCATTGAGGAGGAGTTGAACGCCCCTCCCGGCTCCCTCTTCAGCTCATCGGTATCCCGTGTCACGCGTGATGTCACAGGGAAGCGGGTGGCGTCGTGATTCCACTAACTGCCGATTACGGCCTGCGCGGCCTGGCTGGCAATTTCGAGCGGCGCGGCGTATGCAGTACTCACGCACAACCTCTTGAGGATCTTCACAGCCTTCTCCTTTGCCGTCTGATCACTCGATTCTTCGCTGTACACAACGGTGGCGGCTGCGAGGTCGTTTATTCCCTCGTCGACACTCATCGGCCCGACCAGATCAATGTCGTCGCAGGCCCTGCGGGCCTGAGCAATCAAACCGAAGAATCGATCTTTGAATTCAGCGCTCACAGTTGTGTCGTCCCGTACAAGCTCTTCCAGCTCACCAATGGCGCGAGAGAGTTCATCGAGCCCCTCAGCAGTGAAGTCGGTGACGAGCTTCGCCCGACGAATCGCGACACCGAACATCAGCAAGGTGTTGATTGCAGCGTCTGCTCCGCTTACACGCTTCCGCACGCACAACGAACCCCACAAGAGGGGCATTTGGCTGCGCATCGGAGACATGTCTTCACCTCCGGTTTCGAGGCGTCCGATGCACGAGCTGACCTGGGTCAGGAAGCCTGCAACCCGAATCACGAGTTCGGTTTCGTTGTCAGGAAGCGCTTGATTTGGGACTGGCTTGCCGTCATCAACGGGAAGGTCCTGCAGATATTGCGCGGCAAGCGTCGCGGGATCGTTTGCACTCATAGCGACAGCGTAGATCGTTCCAGCGACGAGGCAACGTCATGACCGTTCGCAAAGCAGACCTCGAGCTGCTCACCATCCAGCAAGTCGCCGACATGCTGAACGTGTCGCACCAGTGGGTGCGCAAGTCCGGCATCCAGAAGACGTACTTGTCGTCGTCTCGGCACATGCTGCGCTACAAGCCCGAACACGTCGCCGAGTACCTGCAGCGGTGCGAGGAAGCGCACACCCCCAAACCGGTCGGGCTCAAACCGGTCGGCCGCGGACGGCGGGTGGCGTCATGACCCTCACAACCGTGGCCGTCGCCGTCACCGTCGTCGCGCTCATCGTCGGCCTCACCGCGTTCAAGGCGTGGGCGATGGACCGTCATCACACCCGGATGGCTCGTCGTCGCCGCCAAGTTGTCGTCGACTCTCCCGGCGC
The DNA here is from genome assembly GCA_041674545.1 of Candidatus Nanopelagicales bacterium. Lineage (GTDB taxonomy): Bacteria > Actinomycetota > Actinomycetes > S36-B12 > UBA10799 > UBA10799. The sequence continues at coordinate 4,660 of JBAYVO010000149.1, forward strand.
GAACGTCACCGTGACCGTCGTCATCCCAGCCCAGCGGGGAACGTTCGACGCCCATGTCGATGACGCGCTGCGTTTGGGTAACTCGCATCGGGTGGCGGCATGACCAACGGCCCCGTCACCACGCACCTGAACGCGGCGACCGACCCGACGATCGACCGGATCGCCAAAACCATTCACGCCGCCTGCATGCGCTCGCACTGCAACACCTGGGAACGCCACCGTCACGTCGCGATGCGCCTGGTCAACGAGTTCACACCAGACGGCGTCAGGTACCGGATCTCCCAAGCCCACACCCAAGGCGTCCTCGCAGGCCGGTACGCCGAACAACGCATGCAAGGAGTCAAGGCATGACACGAAGCAAAGCACTGCAAGGTTTCGCCGCGATCGACATTGGCGCGATCCACCCCCACCCAGGGAACCCGCGCACCACCCTCACCGACCTTGAAGACCTCGCCGACTCCATCAAGGCGCAAGGAATCCTCGAGCCGCTGATCGTGATGGAACACCCAGACCACGAGGGCCGCTACCAGCTGCTCGCAGGCCACCGTCGTCTCGCCGCCGCCGAACTCGCAGGCAAAGCAACAGTGCCGTGCATCATCCGGACCGGGAAGACACCGGGTGAGGCCCTGGAGTTCGCGCTCGTCGAAAACGGGCAACGTAAAGACTTGGACCCGATCGACGAGGCGCGTGCGATCAAGCAGCTGATGAAGGTCAGTCACATGACGCAGCGCGAAGTCGCGGTCCGCATGGGCAGGGCGCCGTCGCACATCGCGAACCGCCTAGCCCTGCTCACGCTGACACCGTCCATGCAGCAGCAGGTGAAGACCAAGCAGATCACCGTCGATGCTGCCAATAAGAAGGCGCGGGTCCGCAAGGGCTCGGTCGGGACGAAGCCGTGGATGGAGAACCACTTCGGCATGAACCATCCCCTCGCATCCGAGGCCCGCCATCAGCACAACATCAGCCACAACGGCGGCGGTGCCCGCAAGATCGACGGCAAT
>JBAYVO010000150.1:0-5640 GCA_041674545.1 Candidatus Nanopelagicales bacterium
CCAGCGAGGTCAAGGAAGGCTACGAGTGCGGTATCGGACTCGGATCCTTCAACGACATCAAGGTTGATGACGTCATCGAGACCTTCGAGATGAAGGAAATCGCACGCAGCTAGTGGGCTTCGGCTGACGCTTGTTGCACGTGATTTCGGTTGGGAGACGACCATGAGTGATGAGACTCCACGGGCTCGCCGATTGGCGGACCGCATCAAGGTGATCGTGGCGGAGATGATCGAGCGGCGGATCAAGGATCCGCGGCTCGGCTTCGTCACGGTTACCGATGCCTACGTCACGAACGACCTCCGGGAAGCAACGGTGTTCTACACCGTGCTCGGTGACGTTCGCGATCAAGAGGGCACTGCCATTGCGTTGAACTCGGCGAAGGGATTGCTGCGTTCGGAGGTCGGCAAACAAACCGGCGTTCGGTACACCCCATCGTTGGAGTTCATCGCCGATGCGATGCCGGAGAACGCTCGCCACATCGAAGAGCTGATTGCCGCGACGAAGAAGTCGGACGAGAAGCTGCAAAAGCGTGCCGCTGGTGCGCAGTTCGCGGGTGATCCCGATCCCTATCGCGTTCCCCGCGAAGAGGGTCAGGACCCTTCGTGAGCTGGGATCGTCCGCCCACACCCGCTGACTGGGAATCGCTGACGGCGACCATCAAGTCGTCGTCAGCGGTGCTCTGTGTGGCGCACGTGAGCCCGGACGGTGACGCGCTTGGATCAGCGATGGCCGCAGCCTTGTCGATGCGGCAGGTGGGGATCGAGGCGTACGTTTCGTTCGACGAAGATCCCTTCACGTTGCCGGGATCGCTGGCGTGGCTTCCAGGTCAAGAGCTACTTCGCGCACCCTCAGACGTCCCTGCCTCAGTGGACATGGTCGTCAGCTTCGATGCCAGCGATTTGGCGCGACTGGGTCGGTTAGGTGAATTCGCTCAGGGCGTTGAGCACTTTGGAGCTGTTGACCACCACCGCTCGTATACCGGGTTCGCATCGATTTCCGTTGTTGATGTCACGGCGCCAGCTACCGCGGTGTTGGCCATGGAACTCACGGATCGACTCGACGCCGAGCTCACGCGCGACATCGCTACGTGCATCTATGCCGGACTCACGACTGATACGGGTTCGTTCCGGTTCACCGGAACGACCGCCAAGACTCACTACCTCGCAGCGCGGCTGCATGAGTGCGGCATCGCGCACGACGAGATCGCGCGCGCCGTGTTCGACACCGCGTCCTTCGAGGCTGTGAAGCTCCTGGGGATTGCGATTGATCGGGCAGTTCTGCTCGCTGACGCCGTCGGGGGCAACGGCCTGGTGTGGACCGCGCTGACTCGGTCAGACCGTGATGCGTTGGGTCTGCCGCTCGACGCCGCAGAACCCATCATCGACACCCTGCGCACAACTGCTGAGGCCGAGGTTGCAGTCGTCTTGAAGGAAGGCGACGACGGCGTGTGGCGTGCCTCGACGCGATCGAAGGGTCTGGTTGACCTCGGTGAGGTATGCAGCAGTCTTGGTGGCGGGGGACACCGGTTCGCTGCCGGGTTCTCGTCGACGTCGCAGCCCGAACAGATCATCGAAGAGATCTGCCGCGCGATCGACGCCCGTCTCACAACTGGCTAGGCCCACCCACACATGGCGCGTAAGAATCCTCCGGCCCCGTTTGATGGCCTTGTCGTCGTCGACAAGCCGCAGGAATGGACGTCCCACGACGTTGTCGGCAAGCTCCGTCGGCTCATCGGTACCCGCCGGGTAGGGCACGCGGGGACCCTTGATCCGATGGCCACCGGAGTCCTCATCTGCGGGGTTGGTCGAGCGACGAAGTTGCTTGGCATGGTTGCCGCGAGCGATAAGACCTACGAAGCAACCATCCGTCTCGGCGTTTCAACCACGACGGATGACGCACAAGGTGAGGTCATCAAGGTCCAGGACGCGATGCAACTGGGCGGGGCAGGAATGGCGGCAATCGAGAGTGCGATCGCCGGGTTGTCCGGGCAGATCATGCAGCGGCCTAGCTCAGTGAGCGCGATCAAGATCGATGGTCAACGAGCCTACAAACGTGTCCGTGACGGTGAGGATGTTGTTCTCGAAGCGCGCCCGGTGACAGTGAGCGAGTTCGCGGTGCTGGCCGATCGCACGGTTGAAACTGATGAGTACGGGGACCCGACGGCTGTTCTCGACCTCGATGTTCGCGTGACCTGTTCAACGGGCACGTACATTCGTGCACTCGCTCGCGATCTCGGTGATGCCCTTGGCGTTGGCGGGCACCTGACGATGCTGCGCCGCACGCGGATCGGGCAGTACTCCCTGGACTCGGCGCACACCCTCGATGAACTAGCTGACTCGATGACGGAGATTCCCCTCGATGTTGTGTGTCGAGAGTTGTTCGTGTCATGGGATTTGAGTGCAGAGCAGTCCTCGATCTACTCGCACGGAGGACGGCTCGACTGGCCGCTGCAGTTGTCCGTGGACGCCGAGCTTGCCGTGTTTGATCCCGCGGGTCGCTTGTTGGGCCTTGCGGCCCGGAAAGACGGACGGCTGGCGCCGACAGTCGTGTGGGAACCTGCCTGAACCTTCTCAGCGGAGATGGAAGCCCTCAATTACGAGGGGCGCAACGCCGACCTGATCGACGTCTATTGTCCACAGATCTGGGCATTCTTAAGCGTCACAGGTAGCCAAAACCGTACATATTCTGTACGGTTTTGGCATGACTCGCTTCATGCAGATCGCAGAGCTTGCCGCCGGTCAGCATGGTGTCATCACTACGACCGACGTGGCAGCAGCCGGAATCGACACCGTTGCCTTGCGCGCACTGGCGCGGACAGGCGCAGTGATCAGGCTCGCGTCTGGCTTGTATCGCGTACCTCTCATCGAGACGACACGGCTTACGCCGTTCATGGAGGCAGTGCTGTGGACTCGGCGCAATGGGGTTGTCTCCCACGCTTCGGGTCTGACGATAAGGGGATATGGCGACTTCGCCGAGTCGCACATTGACCTAACCCTGCCTCGCAATGTCCGCCTCCGGAAGTCCGGGCCGACCTACTACCGACTCTGGCATGAAGATCTCGCGCACGACGAGATCGTGATCTACGAGGGTATTCCTGTGACGACAGTGTTGAAGTCAATCAAGGACGCGAAGCTTGCCGGAGCAGACCCGCAGCAGCTACGGCTCGCGGCGCGGCAAGCGTTCCAAGCGGGCGAGCTAAATCCTGCGCAGGACCGAGCGGCCCGGCGGCTGCTCCAATCTGGTGCAAAGACGCGGAACGCATCATGAGCAAGGCGGAGAAGTCTGTCCCGCCACCTACCAACGTGCGATCGCTCAAGGCCAGAATAGAGAACCTCGCGCGCAGACACGGGATCGCACCAAACCTTCTGCACCATCAACTCGCCTCGTACGTTGTTACGGAGATGCTGCAGCGGTCAAGAGCAACGACCGGCGAGGGTCTATTTCTGATCAAGGGTGGCACGGCAATTCAAATGCGCCTCGGATTGTCGGCCAGTCGTTTCAGCAAGGATCTGGATGCAGTATTCCGGGGGAGTGTTGACGACATAGTTGGCGCAGCCCGTGCGGCACTCGCGGAAGACTGGCATGGATTCACGGCCAAGCCTGCGCGGCCGAAACCGATCAATGTCCCCGGCATGCCGACAAAGCCAATGCGCTTCGATGTGCAGCTGGACTATCGAAATCAATCCTTCGCAAAAGTTCCGGTCGAGGTCTCAATTGCCGAAGCTGAATCGGCCCGCACATCCGACGAGATTGCTCCAGCGGCGTTCGCAACAATCGGAATGGAAGCGCTCGGACTGCCCGACGTGGGCGTGGCAAGCCTAATGTCGTTGGAGTATCAGATCGCGCAGAAACTACATGCGTGCACCGATCCCGGCGAACCGCCGAGAGATAACGAACGCGCACATGACGTTGTTGATTTGCTTCTACTTCTGCCATTGCTCGACGAGTCGGCGTACGCGGCGACAAGGCATGCGTGTGTCGAGATCTTCACGAACAGAGGTCGCCAGAACTGGCCGCCGCACGTTCGCACATATCCCGACTGGTCACGGCTTTACCGAGTGGCCGTCTCGGACATACTCGAACCACCTGAGCTTCCCGAAACCATCCATGACGCCATCGCGCTACTCCAGCACTACATCGAGCAATTGGAGCCGCGAGGCCGTGGAGTCCGGCTTAGTGACTAGCTGGACTTCCCACGGAAGTTTGAAACGGCGTATCGACACCCGCTAAACCGCGGTCTTGGCCGGTTCCTCCGGCGTTGGACCGCTGGACGGGGGAGTGCTCGGTGGGCCTTCGACGCTGACCTTCGGCAGGATCTTGCCGAGCCACCCTGGCACGTACCAGTTCGCTTTGCCGAACATGGTCATGAGCGCGGGGACCAGTGCCAGTCGGACGACAAACGCGTCGAGTGCGATTGCGACGGCAAGTGAGAGGCCGAAGAGCTTGATCGTGGTGTTCGACTGGAACACAAACGAGATGAACACGCAGAACATGATCAACGCAGCAGCAACAACAACTTGGCCTGAGCTGCCGAGCCCGACCCGCACCGCCAGTCGGTTGTCTTGATGGTGCTCCCATTCCTCTTGCATTCGACTCACGATGAAGACCTGGTAGTCCATCGACAAGCCGAAGAGGATCGCAAAAAGCATCACCGGTAGGAACGGCAGGATTGGACCTGCCTCGGCAATGCCGAACACTGAAGCGAAGTTGCCCCACTGGAACACAAAGACCGAGACTCCGAGCGCGGCGCCGTAGCTCAGCAGCGACGTGAGGACCGCGGTCAGCGGCACAAGGAGCGAGCGGAACAACACCATGAGCACGAGGAAGCCCAGGACCACCACGATCAAGAGGAACGACGGGAGCTTCTCGCGCAAGACGGTGCTGAAGTCCGCGGCAGTCGCTGTGGCTCCGCCCACGTACGCCGAGATCCCCGTGCCATTGAGCGCCTGCGGGATCGTCTCGTCGCGCAGGGTGTTCAGCAGGGCAGTCGTCGCGGCATCTTGCGGTCCTGATGTTGGTACCACTGTGATCAACACGGTCTTGCCGTCGGCGCTGATGAGTTTGGACCCGGCGGTGACGGGCGATGCGATCGCGACGCCGGGTGCGCTGGCGATGTCCTTGGCGAGGGCTTCCACCTTCGGTAGGTCAGCGGCGTCGGGCATCTCCGCCACCACGATGAACGGTCCGTTCGCACCAGAACCGAATGCCGTTGAGGTCAGGTCGTAGGCGATCCGTTGGGTGTTGCCTTGTGGGTTTGCACCGGCGTCCGGGAACCCTTCGCGAAGCGACGAGGCCGGTGCGGCCAAGATTCCCATGAAAATCAACGCAACGATTGTGACCAACCAACGCTTGTTCTCGATGAAGACCGCGTACGAGCGGAATCGACGCCCGCGGTCCGCGTTTGGTGGCTTGCGTGCCCACGGCATCTTCCCGGCGAACACCTTCGGTCCGAGTAGCGAGATCATCGCCGGGAGCAAGGTGACCGCTGTGATCATGACGGCGATGACGGTGACGGCCGCGCCGACTGCAAGCCCGTTGAGGAAGCTCAGTCCGAGGACGAACAGACCCGACAGCGCAATGATCACCGTCAGTGCGGCAAACACGATCGCCCGCCCGGCTGTGCCGACTGCAATGAGTGCG
>JBAYVO010000151.1:0-5601 GCA_041674545.1 Candidatus Nanopelagicales bacterium
CGTCGACCACGGCGTCGGTCGTAATGGTGCACAACATGGTGGCCAAGCCAGGAGCAAGCATTCCCGCCCCCTTCGCCATCCCTCCCACAACAAATCCGTCGCCGGTGACGACTGACGTCTTGGACACGGTGTCTGTGGTCATGATGGCTAACGCCGCCGCATCTCCGCCCGAGTCCGACAAGGATGCGTGTGCGACATCAAACCCTGGCAGGAGCAGGTTCATCGGCAAGCGTTCGCCGATAAGTCCGGTCGAGCAGACCGCTACCTCACCTGCGCCGCACTGAAGGAGCGCAGCAACGTGTTCGGCCGTGTGGTGAGTGTCGGCGAAACCGTCGGGGCCTGTACATGCGTTCGCTCCACCGGAGTTTGTCGCGACAGCGCGCAACTCGCCAACTGCCAACACTTGTTGGGACCACAGGACTGGCGCCGCCTTGATGCGGTTCGTCGTGAAGACACCTGCCGCGTCGAACCTCGGCCCGACGTTGACAACCAAGCTCACATCAGGTTTGCCGGAGTCCTTCAGACCTGCCGCGACTCCGGCCGCGATGAATCCACTTGCTGCGGTGACGCTCATGGTGCGACTCCCAATACAGATAGGCCGGTGGCCTCGCCAAAACCGAACATGAGATTTGCGTTCTGAACTGCTTGACCCGCGGCGCCTTTACCAAGGTTGTCTATCGCAGTCACCACCACAACACGCCCCGATCGCTCATCAACGACTGCCTGGATGTGAGCACAGTTGGTTCCGGAAACCGAAGCCGTCGCGGGCGACGCTGCGTGGGGTAGTACGTGGACGAACTCACTGGATGAATAGAACGAGCGCAACGCGTCATCGACAGACTCAGCGGTGACACCCGCTGCGAGCCTCATCGTGGTTGTCGCCAGGATGCCGCGAGGCATTGGGGCGAGCAAAGGTGTGAACGACAACGACACCGGTGTACCTGCAACGGACGACAATTCTTGGGTCACCTCCGCAATGTGCTGATGAGTGCCACCAACCCGGTACGACGTCATCGAACCCATGACCTCGGTCGCCGAATGCGGAATCGACGCCTTCCGACCTGCACCGGATGTACCGCTTGCTGCGACCGCGACGATGTCGACTGGCTCGACTAGCCCACTCGCCAACAGGGGTGCGGCCGACAACTGCATCGCGGTCGCATAGCAGCCGGGATTCGCGACCTTCGTTGCGCTTGCTACCACCTCTCGGCGGCCGGGCAGTTCGGGAAGTCCGTAGACCCACGCGGCCGCGGCCGAACCTGCGCCGTAGTAGTGATCCCATGCCGATGCATCCTGCAGTCGGTGATCCGCCCCTAGGTCAATGATCTTGAGGGTCTCCGGGAGTGCATCGGTCAGCCGGGCCGATTCGCCGTGAGGCAATGCGATGAAGACCGCGTCGAGGTCGACCAAGGCCGATGGCGTGGATTCAGCCAGCATCACATCGCCGAGCGCGATCAGAGCCGGGTGCAGCGCCGCGACACTCTGACCGGCGTTGCTCGCGGCCGTTGCGACGGTGACCGTGAACTCAGGGTGCCCATGGAGGATCCGAAGTAGTTCTGCACCCGCATAGCCGGAAGCCCCGACTACTCCCACATTGACTGTCATGGAGAGAAATATACGCATATGCGTATCTTGGTGCTACGTGGGTATTGGAAAAGTGGGAGCCGGTTGTTTGCCCAAGAACGCCACACGCCACGATTACCTAGTGCCACTTCGCCTCTACCGGATCTCCGACAGCGTCCGAGTCGCCACGGCCGCAGCTCGCGGCGTCGCCCGGTCGGGCCTCGTTCGCCCGACTAGCCCGAAGGCCACGATCGCCATCACCAGTGGCGTGCTGCGATGGGGCACAAGCCCAGCCGTCGGCTTCTCACTCGGCTCTGCCCGTCACTCAGATTCGACGGCGGTCGTGGACGTTGACGATCCGGATCGCCCGTATGTGTCATTCGTTGATATTGATCACCGATGCGACACGTTGGCGCTAAGCCTCATTGATCGCGGGATTGGTCCCGGATCGCGCGTCGGCATTCTTGGACGCAACTCTCGGGCATACCTCGAGACGATTACCGCCGTCTCGCGCACCGGCGCCGACTTGGTCTACCTCAATACCTCATCCACACTCGAAGCGATGCTCACGATCGTCGCCGAGCAAAAGATCACGTTGGTAATCCGCGACGAGGAATTCGCCGATCGGGTACCGAGCCACATTTCGACGATCTCGACCGACACGCCGTCTGGAATCGCACTGCTCGCGAGCCTGCCGCGCCGTGGTCGACTCCCTGCAGTTGCGCACCACGGTCGCCACATCATCCTCACCTCTGGCACGACGAGCGGGCAGTCACGCGGCGCTGGTCGATCCTCGGTACCCCTGGACGCAGCAGCTGCCGTGCTCGACGCGTTTCCGGTGAAGGTGCGCGGGACAACGCTGATTGCCGCGCCGCTGTTTCATTCCTGGGGATGGATGCACCACCGACTAGCCACCCTGCTCGATGCGACCGAGATCGTGTTGCGTCGACCCGATCCTCAGCGGATTCTCGAACTGATCGACACCCATCAAGTTGACACGCTCATCACTGTCCCGGTGATTCTGCGCCGACTCGTCGAACTGCCACGGCACGTGCGTCGCCGCTACGACCTGACGTCACTAACGTGCGTTGCCGTCAGCGGTTCCACCTTGCCGGGAACGCTCGCGACGGACTTCATGGACACGTTTGGTGATGTCCTCTACAACCTTTACGGCAGCACCGAGGCGGCGTTCGCGACGTGCGCGAGTCCCGACGATTTGCGCGCGGACCCAAGCACCGCAGGCAAGCCGCTTGCCGGGGTGCACATTGAGATCCTCGACGTGCGGGGTCGGAAAGTTCCGACGGGCACCGATGGTCGAATCTTCGTCGGCAGTCGAACGACGTTTGACGGCTACACCGACGGAACAGACCGTGAACGCACCCGCGGGCTGCTCTTTACCGGCGACATCGGGCGGTTGGACGAGGAAGGCCGGCTGTCGATCATTGGTCGCGCAGACGACATGGTCATCACTGGTGGCGAAAACGTGCACCCCACCGAGGTTGAGGAAGTGCTACGCCGTAACGCGGACGTCGCTGACGTTGCAGTCGTAGGCGTACCCGATTCGGTCTACGGTTCATCACTGGTCGCACATGTTGTCCCGGTTGCTGGCATCACGCCGCACGAAGACATCTTGCTCGCGTGGAGCCGCGATCGCCTGGGGCCAAATCACCGTCCCCGCAAGATCGTGTTCCACGACGAACTCCCGCGGAACCCCACCGGCAAGGTCCTCAAGCGGGTCCTCATCGGCGACACATCGACCGACCTCGACGACGACGAGGATCAAGCCGAATAGTCAAGCGGCACTCACGTACGCAGCGACGCACCGCAAGCAGACTCGGCGGCAGCAATCGCGGCTTCACGTGATTGCGACAACTCGTCGACGCCAAGTGTGCGGTCCGCAGCACGGAATCGAAGCGAGAACGTCAACGACTTACTGCCCTCAGCAACCTGCGGGCCCTGATACACGTCGAAGAGCCTGACGGACTCGAGCAGTGCACCGGCGCCGTCCGCGAGGGCGGCGGCCACATCTGCGGCAGCCGTGTCGACTGGGACCACCAAGGCGATGTCTTCTTTTGCGACCGGCATCGAATGGAAGCGGGGCCCACGACGAACTTCGTCCGTTGCCGCCGCGATCACTGCATCGAGATCAAGTTCGAAGGCACACGTCCTCGGCGGCAGTCCCCATGATGCGCAAACTTTCGGATGGAGTTCCCCCGCGTATCCGATGATCATCGTGTCGTCAGCAGACTCCTGGTCAACGATCGACAGGACTGCACATCGACCAGGGTGGAACGGAAGGTACTCAGCAGCGTCTACCGAAGTGGCGACTCCAAGGTCCTCCACAATTCCGGTTGCGATTCGTAGTGCATCAGACCAAGCAAAATCACGCCCAACGCCCCACCAACCAGGTCGTTCCACGGATCCGAAGGCCAACCCAGCGAGGTGGCGACGTTGCGTGGGAATTGCCGCCGCAAGCGCATCGAGTTCATCGGCCGAGGGAGGACGGCTAGCGGTGAGCCTTGGCGGCACCACGGCATCGCCCGCTGTTCCAAACGCCACCGAACCTACTTCGAATATGCCGCCGTCATCCGCGCCGCGCGAGACATTCCGACGGGCAGCATTCAGCAGACCAGGTAGCAACGTCGTTCTGATCCCCGGTTGTTCGTCGGACAGCGGATTTGCCAACCGAACGAAGTTCCGGCGATGATCGTCGGCTGGGATCTGACACAGGTCAAGATCATGTTCACCGATGAAGGGGTAGCTGAGCACCTCGATCAATCCGAAAGCAACTGCTGCCCGACTGGCACGCCGCCGACACTGCTGGGCTTCGGTGAGCCCCCGTCCGGCAGGAGCACTGGGCAGCGTGGGAGTGATGTGGTCATAGCCAATGAGTCGGATGACTTCTTCCACGAGATCGGCAGGGTCCGTCAGGTCCGGACGCCAAGTTGGCGGTTCGACCACGAGAGCAGATGCTTCGGTTGAAACCGAGCACCCGACCTGAGACAGGTTCGCGATCACGCGTTCTGCGGCTATGTCCATGCCGGCAACTCGTCCCGGAAGATCTGCGGACATGGCGATCGTCAGCGGTTCATGTGGCGCTTCTTCGGCGGTCATTCCAGCGCTCCGACCACCGGCGAGTTCCAAGATCAGCGACGCGGCACGCTCGGATGCATAGGGTGCCAATGCGCGGTCAACCCCACGTTCGAACCGCCGCGACGCTTCGCTGGAGAGTCTGTGGCGCCGCGACATCCGGGCAACTACGACCTCGTCGAAGTGAGCGGCCTCCAACAAAATGTTCCGACTCTGATCGTCGATTTCGCTCGAGGTTCCACCCATAGTTCCGGCAAGCGCGAGTGGACCGCTGTCATCGGCGATCACCAAGTCCTCAGAGTCCAGTTCCCTCGTCACATGGTCCAAGGTTTCCAGCGACTCCCCAGGCACGGCCCGACGCGCGACCAACCCGCCAGCGACACGATCGGCGTCGAAAGCGTGAAGCGGCTGCCCAGTCTCGAGCATCACGTAATTCGTGACATCAACGATCAGACTGACGGGACGCATACCCGCAGCAACGAGGCGCTGGGTCAGCCACAGCGGAGACTTCGTCGTCGCATCCACGTCCAACAACGTGCGTAGCGTGAACACGTCGCACCCGCTCGGATCTGCCAAGGCGCACGGCCTCGGCTGTGCGTCCGTTGCGGGTGCTGGCAATGGCGCAAGCTCGGTTGCCCGGTCGCGAAATGGCAAGTCACATGCGATTGCCGCTTCACGTGCGATGCCTCTGATCGACAAGGCGTAACCGCGATCAGGCGTCACGGCAATATCGAGGACCTCTTCACCAAAGGTGAGCAGTTCCGTGCCAGCCGTTCCGACCTCGGCCGAACCGGGTGCCAGAACCAAGATGCCATCGTGGTCATCGCCGAGGTCGAGTTCACGAGACGAACAGATCATCCCGTCCGAGACGCGCCCATACGTCTTGCGCTGGGCTATCGCAAAGCCTCCCGGCAGCACGGCGCCGGGCAACGCAACAACGACCAGATC
>JBAYVO010000152.1:0-5578 GCA_041674545.1 Candidatus Nanopelagicales bacterium
CAGGGGGTTCGCTACGCCAATAATGAAGAAGTCGAAGCCGTCAAGCATGATGCCGAGCCCGCCGAGGAACCAGAACGTCATGTGCAGCTTCGACATCTTGGCTTTGTCGAGTGCGTCGCCAATCGGAATTGGCGAAGTTGTCACGCTTTTGTCAGTAGCCATAGACAGTACGATTCAGTGGCGCAACCTTGTTCCGCAAGTGGGAAGCCCCCAAATCTGCGATGTACGTGCATTGTTTACTTCGCGTTGCGGAGTTGTCCATATCCGCTATGAGCGCAAGATCAAAGTTCTGTAGCTGGCGTGAGAGTAGCTTCAATTTAAGGCCGGTAGCCAACTGTCGGCAGATACCGAAGTATGTCCGCGTTGATCAGGAACTCTGGCCGCAACGGGATCGTCGGCAAGATTCGCTGCAGCGATTGCCTCGGCCATCCACAATTCGCTCAATTCTGCCGCTTCGCCGGGTTGGCGCGCACAAATGACCGCGCAGATATGAACCCACCCGTCCTCCTGTAGCGGCAAGATCACGCAGGACGCGAGTCGGCGATCACGGTCGGCAATGGAGCGGAAGGCCTCGGTTACGAGTGCGAGCCTGCGCCGTTGGGTGATCGTCGGTTCGTGAGCAAGTTGGAACGCAAGTTCGAGGTTAAAGCCGATCTCGGCGCTGCGCTGCGTTCTTGCGCTGGTCTCAAATGTCATGGAATCACTCTCACTGAACCAAGCGGAGTTTGGGCGACGCCGACTTGTCCTGAGGGTGAACCATGCGTGAACGGGTCACGAGGCATACCCGTCGATCCTTCGAACGGACATATTCGCAAGCCGATCGGCCTCCTGGGTGACGGGCAATTCATCTGCGCGCAACCCGATGTTCCGCGAATCGTTGGCTGTTCTGGGTGCGCCGGAAACGCCTTCGGTGACACCTTCTACCCGACAAGTTCTCCAGCGAAGGTGTGACGAATGGTCAAGCTAAAGCGACCCGATGCAATTCAGAAAATGATGAGCGATGCGACGGAGCATCTTCCCGATGCAACGATGGCGTTCTACTCACTCGTCACCGCGAAGCCAGATGCGCGGCCAGGCTTGGCCGACAAGCTCGCCGCCATCGAGAAAGAGGCAGACGAGCGCCAGATCAAACTGCTCCGCAAGGTCTCCACGACGTTCATCACGCCGTACGACCGCGAGGACATCTACGACATGTTCGAGGCGCTCGACGACGTGGTGGATTCCCTTGACCACGCGGGAAAGCTACTCGTCTGCTTCGGCATCGAAGCGCTACCGGTCGAGTTCGCTGAATGCGCAAAGGAACTCGTCAAGATGAGCGAGCAGGCGCGCGACATTACCGAGTACATCAAGAAGCCCAACAAGCTTGAGAAGGCCCTGTTCGCCGTCAACGAACACGAAAACAACATTGATGCCCACTACCGCAAGCTGCTGTGCGATTCGATGGCCGACGGTGCTGATCCGATTCACGCCCTGCGCCTGAAGACTCTGGCTGATTCGGTCGAGAGCGCTGCCACGCAGATCGAACGCTTCACCCGCGCACTCGCGATCACTGCCATCAAGGAGACGTGATGGACTGGGCGCTGATCATCACGGCGCTCGTTGTCATCATCGCGATCGGCTTCGACTTCACCAACGGCTTTCACGATGCCGCGAACGCAATCGCAACGTCTGTTGGCACGCGTGCGCTGGCGCCGGCCACGGCACTTGGCCTCGCGGCAATCTTCAACTTCGTCGGCGCCTTCATCGGGTACTGGTTGGGCAGCGGCGTTGCCAAGACGATCCAGAGTGTGACGACGCCACCAAGCGGGTACGCGGGGCTGGCCCTCGTCGCGGCAGCACTCGGTGGCGCGATTGGCTGGAACCTCATCACATGGCGGCTTGGCCTGCCGAGTTCGTCAACACACGCCCTGATTGGCGGCGTGGTCGGCGCCGCGATCGTGGCCGGCACGATCGTTGAGTGGGGCACGGTCTGGGAGAAGGTCCTCCTACCGATGGTCACGTCGCCATTCGTCGGCCTGATCCTCGCGTTCTTGTTGATGCGCCTGATCGTGCAGATTTTCCGCAACAAGAACCCGCGAAACGTCGGCAAGGGCTTCCGTCACGCGCAGTCCGTCTCGGCGTGCGCCATGGCGATGGGCCATGGAATGCAGGATGCACAGAAGACGATGGGTGTTATCTTCCTGCTCCTCATCAGCATGGGCTACGCGACAGCTTCCGAAGAGATGCCCGTCTGGATCGTGTTCGCCTGCGCCGGTGCCATCAGCATCGGCACAGCGGTAGGCGGCAAACGAATCATGAAGACCCTGGGACGACGCATCATCGACCTCGACCCGGCGCGCGGCTTTGCTGCCGAGTCGGTGTCTGCCGGTGTCCTCTACACAACCGCACTCGTGTGGGAAGCCCCGGTTTCGACCACCCAGGTCATCACCGGCGGCATCATGGGCGCGGGCGTGGAGAAGCGCATCAATTCGGTCCGCTGGAGTGTCGGCGTGAACATCCTGTGGGCATGGGGTCTCACGCTTCCCGCGGCGGCGGCCATCGCGGCGCTGGTCTACGAACTCATCGCACTCTTGGCCCCGGCTTTCTAACAGCTGCACGCCCAAAGCCAAAACGATCCAAGACGGGCCATTCGCGACCGCTACCGCGCGTTGCGAATGGCCCGTGCTGTCATCACAGTTGCAACAGTGGCGCCGGTCGCGATACCCGCGATGGCCGCTGACGTTCCACCCACCTTCACGACTTTGCGCCCAACGCGGAAGTCGTTGATCGGCCACTCATTCGTCTTCGCGTGCGCGCGCAGTTTGCGATCCGGATTGATTGCGTGGGGATCACCGACGAGGCTCAGCATCGGAATGTCATTGGCCGAGTCGGAGTACGCCGAACACGAAGCCAGATCTAGTCCTTCGGTAGCTGCGAGAGCGGTCACGGCATCGGCCTTCGCCTGGCCATGAACTGGCGCGCCCAATAGTCGCCCGGTGTACACGCCGTCCTGAATCTCTGACCGAGTTCCGATCGCGCCGGAGAGCCCGAGGCGATCGGCGATGACCTGTGCAACCTCGATTGGAGTCGCAGAAACCAGCCACACGCGCTGGCCTTGATCAAGGTGAGCACGCGCGAGCGCCAACGTGCCGGGCCACAGCCGATCGGCCATGTAGTCGTCGAAGACTTCGTCAGCGAGGTCGGTCATCTCAGTGACTTGTCGGCCCTTGACGATCGACAACGCGGAATCTTGGATCTTTGCGATGTCGTCCATGTTCTCGGTACCGGCGAGCACGAATTTCGCTTGCTTCCATGCGAACCCGGCCATCTCGCGTTTGCTGACGATGTCGTTCTTGACCATCCCTCGAGCAAATGCGTAGATGCTTGCCCCGCGAATCACCGTGTTATCGATGTCGAAAAAGGCCGCGCTGGTTGGATTTGGCGCAGGGGCCGGTGAGTGGTTCGGGACCTCGGCTGCGGCGAATAGACCCACCGGGACGCCCGCAAAGTCTCCCTCCGCCGACTGAGGTGGCGAAGAATTTTGCTTGCTTTGGTCCTGGTTTGTCACACTCGCACCATAGCCGCCCCCGGCTATGGGACACTCACGTTCGTGGGAGCCAACCTCGCAGACCTGGTTCAGGTAGCCGCTACGCAGCGACCCGACGTGCCAGCCATCGTTACCCCTGACCGCACAACAACGTGGGCCGAACTTGACCGCCTTGTTCGAGCAGTGTCGGGCGGTTTGACGACCCGTCGGCTAGACCGCGGTGATCGTGTCGCGATCGTGCTCGGCAACAGTCTTGAGTTCGTGACGTCGTACTTCGGCGTCCTTCGCGCGGGCCTGGTGGCAGTGCCGATCAATAATTCGTACACCGCCACAGAGATCGACGCAGTGCTCACTTCATCCGGCGCAAAATTGGTCATCGCCGACCGGCAGACCTCACACGCCGTGCGCCACGGGGCCCCGGATGGTCTGCCCGTGATCGAGGTCGGCTCGGACGAATGGCGCCGCCTCACCGTTGGTTCTACTCCGCCGCCAGACTTCGAGACCGACCCTGAGAGCCTCGCAGTGTTGATCTACACGGCCGGAACCTCCGGGCAACCCAAGGGTGCGATGTTGACTCACCGCGCGCTGCTGTCAAACCTTGAGCAGTTGCTTCGCGTGCAAGATCCGGCGCCCATGACCCCCGACGATGTCGTCCTTATCGTGCTGCCGATGTTCCATATCTACGCACTAAATGCTGCTCTTGGCCTAGTCGCTCGATGTGGCGCAACCGCCGTGATCTCTGACCGGTTTGACCCCGAAGGTTCGCTGAAGCTGATCGAAGACCACCGCGTCACCAACATCGCCGGTGCCCCGCCGATGTATATCGCGTGGTCTGCCATCCCCGATTTCGCCGCCAGGATGGGCTCGATTCGGATGCTCGCGTCTGGTGCCGCGCCGTTGCTGCCCGCCGTGTACGACCAGTTCGCCTCGGCTGGCCTGACGATCTGGGAGGGCTACGGAATGACCGAAGCCGCTCCGGTCATCACGTCTGCGATCGTGACTGCCGTCTCCAAGGCTGGGTGTGTGGGCCATCCACTACCCGGTGTCGAGACTAAATTGGTCGACGATGCTGGTGTCGAGGTCGAAGAGGGCGATCCGGGCGAGATCATCGTGCGCGGGGCAAACCTGTTCAGCGGCTACTGGCCAGACGGTGCAGACGGGCCCGACTCCGACGGTTGGTTCGGGACCGGTGACGTCGCGATCGCCGATGGCGACGGCGACTTGAGGTTGGTCGACCGCCGCCGCGATCTGATTCTGGTCAGCGGCTTCAACGTCTACCCGCGCGAGATCGAAATGGTGATTGCCAACGCTCCAGGTGTTGCTGAAGTTGCGGTCGTTGGTGTCACTCACCCCTACACCGGCGAGGCCGTCAAGGCGATCGTGGTCGCCAGCGCAGGGGTGGATCTGCAGTCCGAGGACGTGCTTGGCTATGCGCAGAAGCATCTTGCCCGCTTCAAAGCCCCCACGATCGTTGAGGTTGTCGGTGCGCTACCCCACTCTGTGACGGGCAAGATCAAGAAAGGCGGTTTGAAGTCGCCTTCACCCGATGCCAAATCCGTCTCGGACATCAGCGACCTCCTGACCGAGCCTGATGTTGGTGATTCCGCGGCGCAGACCGACTCACCAAGCAGCTGACACCCGATGGTGAGCGAGTCGCAAGGTCCGAAGGTGACGTTGATCGGCAAGCCAGATTGCCATCTCTGTGACGACGCCCGTGCCGTGATCTCGCAGGTTTGCGACGAACTAGCGGTCGAGTGGAACGAACTGTCCATCCTTGATGATCCGGAACTCGCGGACGAGTTCTGGGATCGGATCCCGGTCACCCTCATTGATGACCAGGTGCACGACATCTACCGGGTTGATCCCGTGAGGCTGCGCGCGAAACTCAGCTAGTCGCCCGTCGCCGCGGATCGAGGTGACTTAAGTCCCGATGTTGCCAAGTTAACAGCCGGTAACTTTGTGCAATCGTGAATTCCGACGTACTCTTGAGGCTGCCGACTTGGGATGGCGGCGCTTACACACAAGTATTCGGGGGGATTCGCGGTGGGAACA
>JBAYVO010000153.1:0-5563 GCA_041674545.1 Candidatus Nanopelagicales bacterium
AACTAAGGCCGCGCCTGCAAAGAAGGCAACCCCTGCGGCGAAGAAGGCTGCGCCTGCGAAGAAGGTTGCTCCGGCAGCGAAGAAGGCGACCCCAGTGAAGAAGGCAGCTGCGACGAAGGCGCCAGCAAAGAAGGCAGCGCCGGCCGCCAAGAAGTCGACCGCTGCGACGAAGGCGCCAGCAAAGAAGGCGCCAGCAAAGAAGGCACCCGCAAAGAAGGCACCGGCTAAGAAGGCTGCTGCGAAGTAGCTCAAGACCAAGAAAGCAATGGGTGGTAGGTAACCAGGATCGGTTACCTACCACCCATTGCTTTCTACCGGAAGAGTCCCGCTTGATCCGCTAGTAGCTTCTGACTATGTGTTCCAAGTCCGAGCTGCGATGCTGTGGCGAGGTCCTCCCAGGTGTCCACGTCGAGGCGGAGGTCGAGCGACGCTGATGCGGTGATGTCGACTGCGCCTGCTCTTAGGTGATCGGCACCGGATGCCCCGCCATACCTAGGCTCGATGTGGTTCACCCGTGCAATGCAAAGCAGGGTTGTGCCTATCCCGGTGTGATCGCGGACGAAGGTCGAGGAGTCGACTTCGGTCGCCTCCCGAAGCGTCCCCTCGACACTCTCGCTGCGAAGCGCCGCTAGATCGCCGGGGAGAACGGCCGCGTATGCACAGCCGTCGTCATCAAATGCCGCACTAACCGCAGCGCTTGCTGCTGCGTTGAGCCTCGACGACGGGGCGTCTTGCATAGTCGGTTCGGCTCGCTCAAACAGGAAGTCGACGTCGTGTGATTGCGCGAACCGGGCGATTGCCAGATCAGAACTGGTCAGCAGCACTCGTGAGACGGACTGTGCGGTGGCTGTCGCGCGGACCACATCAGCAAGAAATGCAGTTGCAAACTCGGCTGGTATGGGGCGTGGCGAGCGAATGTCGGCGGGTACGCGCAGTCTGCTTTTTGCCTGTGCGAGTGGCTTCATCGGAATGATCACCGTCACGTTGCCCCGCCGACTACTCACGTTGCCATCGTGCCATCGAAGTGTCGCGTTGGGATGTTTCAGGGACACTCGGATCGACACCGGTGCGCTTGCACGGCAGGATCGCTACTAAACCTGGGCAAAGGAAGGGGATCGAACCTGTGGCGTCACGTCGGCATGGTGCAAAGCAGCTAGGCCCGTACTTCCGGTTCGCCGTTCTGGTTCTTGAGCCATTTCTGACTGTCTGGACGCGTCGAGAGCGACGCAATATCGAAATTTTGAAAGCCGACTATCCTCCCAACGACGGAATCGTTGTTGTTGTCAACCACATGTCGTGGTTCGACCCCATGAACGTTTGCCACGTGTTGTGGGACGCCGGGAGACCACCGAGGTTTCTGGCTAAGGACCGACTCTTTGATCTACCGGGGATTGGGCAAGTGCTCGACGGAGCTGGCCAGATTCCGGTGTACCGCGATTCGGATGATCCTGCCTCGGCAATCCGATCGGCGATTGAGGCCGTGAACAACGGCGAGTGCATTGTGATCTACCCCGAGGGAACCATGACCCGCGATCCCGATTACTGGCCCATGAAGGGTCGCTCAGGTGCGGCACAGTTGGGTCTGATCACGGGGGCGCCGGTAATCCCGATGGCGCAATGGGGGCCGCAAGAGGTGATTCGCCCGTACGAAACAGAGTTCAATCTGTTTCCGCGAAAGACCATGCAGACCCTGGTCGGAGAGCCGGTCGACCTCGACGACCTGCGAGGCAAAGAGTTGACGGCCGAAGTTCTGCACGAAGCAACCGACCGAATCATGGCAGCGATCACTACGCTGCTCGAAGAGTTGCGTGGAGAGCAAGCGCCAGCCGAGCCATTGGACTTTCGAGAATGGAAGGCGGCACACGAGTCAGGCCAGCCGGTCGTGAGAAAGATGGCAGCGAAGCCAAAGCCGCCTGTGGCGGAGAAGCCGGTGAAGAAGGCAGCAACGAAGAAGGCAGCAACGAAGAAGACGGCAACGAAGAAGGCTGTATCAAAGCGAACGACCTCAGCAAGTTCCACGAAAAAGGGAGACAACGGATGACGCGGGTTGCAGTTATGGGCGGCGGTTCTTTCGGGACCGCGATGGGCATGATCGCCACAGACGCAGGCGGTGAAGTTGTTATCTGGGCTCGTGAGCCAGAGGTTGCCGAATCAGTCAACACCCGCCACGTGAACGAGATGTACCACCCCGGTTTGGCATTGCCGCCGGAATTGTCCGTGACGAACGATCCGGCGGAAGCGTTGAAGGGGGCCGAAGTCATCATCTTGGCGATCCCGGCCCAGACGCTTCGCGAGAACTTGACCAATTGGAAGGACCTCATTGAGCCTTCCGCGATTCTCGTCACGCTGATGAAGGGCATCGAGGCGACGACCACGAAGCGGATGACAGAGGTCATCGCCGAGGTTGCTGAGGTTCCAGCAGAACGAGTTGCTGCGATCTCTGGCCCGAACTTGGCGCGCGAGATTATCCAACGCCAGCCCGCCGCGACCACTGTCGCCTGCGTCGACGTCGAGAATGCGAAGGTCGTCGCGGGGGCGATTCAGAATGCATACTTCCGCCCCTACTGGACAGAAGACGTGGTCGGCACCGAGGTTGGTGGCGCAGTGAAGAACGTGATCGCACTCGCGAACGGGATGGCGTTCGGACTTGGCTATGGCGAAAATGCCCAGGCCTCGCTCATCACCCGCGGGCTCGCCGAGATGTCACGTCTCGGTGCCGCGCTCGGAGCCAATCCTATGACGTTCCTAGGGCTCGCCGGAATCGGCGACCTGATCGCCACGTGTACATCGTCGCTTTCGCGAAACCGAACGTTCGGCGAGAACCTTGGGCGCGGTCTCACGGTCGAAGAGACGATCGAAGCGACCAAGCAGACGTGTGAAGGCGTCAAGAGCTGCGCGGCGATTCTTGAGCTCGGCAGGGCCCACGGCGTCGAGATGCCGATCACCGAACAAGTTGTGCAGGTCGTCCACCACGGAATGGCGCCGCGCGAGATGCTCGGCAACCTCATGTCGCGTGATGCCCGAGCAGAACAAGGTAGTTCCGCGCAGTAAACCTCGCGAGTCTTGGTGGCTCGCGACCAACGGCGCGTAGGGTTGCGTCCGTGACTGAATCCGGCGCGGCGCAACCCGACGCAAACCTCTCCGATCAGCCCCATGTCTGCGTGATCTTTGGCGGGCAAAGCAGTGAGCACAACATCTCGTGCCTTTCCGCGTCGAGTGTGCTGGCTGCGCTCGATCGCACTAAATATCGTGTCAGCGCGGTTGGCATCACGACGTCCGGTGGGTGGTATCGAGTAAGCGATGACCCGGCGGACTGGACTCGTGAGGGCAACAAGCTTCCCGAGGTTCGACCGACTGGGCCGGAGATCTCACTCGCTGATGTATCCGCGGATGTCGTGTTTCCTGTGATGCACGGTCCCTATGGCGAAGACGGAACGATTCAAGGGGCGCTCGAGCTTCGAGGCATCCCATACGTCGGCTCAGGGGTGCTCGCGAGTGCTCTCACGATGGACAAGCAAGCAACCAAAGCGATGCTCGCCGCGGGCGGTCTGCCGGTCGGAACCAGCATTGAAGTGAGTGATCGTGACTGGATGCGACACAGGGACGAGGTACTTGCTCGCCTGGGTGATCTCGCGTTGCCGGTTTTTGTCAAACCTGCGCGCGCTGGTTCGAGTGTGGGAATCACCAAGGTCAAGAGCCTCGACGATCTGACAACGGCCATTGAGTTTGCCCGCGAGCACGACCGCAAGGTGGTGGTCGAAGAGTCAGTTGAGAATGCGCGCGAGATTGAGTGTGGCGTGCTTGCCGGTCTTGGCTTCGACGACCCACAGGCAAGTGTGTGCGCGGAGATCGAGGTCTCGCCCGCACATGAGTTCTACGACTTCGAGGCTAAGTACCTCGACGACAGCGCAACCCTGACGGTCCCGGCGAATATCTCCGATGAACTACACAAGGAGCTAGCCGAATTGGCCGTGCGAGCGTTCTTGGCCCTCGGCGCCGATGGCCTCGCGCGGGTCGACTTCTTTGTCTCTGACGCAGGAATCGTGATCAATGAGATCAATACGATGCCTGGTTTCACGTCCATTTCGATGTTCCCGCGGATGTGGCAAGCCTCGGGGCTGACGTACTCCGAGCTCATTGATCATTTGATTGCGGTGGCGCTCGATCGCGGCGTTGGAATGCGCTAGCGCGGCCGACTAGCTCACCGCACGAGGGACGGACTTGGCGATTGCCGGTCCTAGATCGGGCAGAACGGACGTCTCAGGGGTGTACGTGTCCGGCACAGCAACCTCGACATTCGCGACGAGCCCGTCGGTCGTAAACAGGTATCCCGCAGATCGTTCTTCGGGATACCAATCGATCCCGTCCACCGTGATGAGCGTGGAGGTCGCAACCAGCGATGCCGGTCGAGCAACGCCGCACCGAAGAGTGATCGGAGGGTCTCCCCATGCTGCGGTGGTAGCCACTTCGGGGTCAGTCTTTCGCCGAACTGCGGTGAGGACTGAACTCGGTAGGTTCGTGTCAAGCGTCGCGCAGGCAGCAGCGGATTCCGGTGACGTC
Organism: Candidatus Nanopelagicales bacterium; assembly: GCA_041674545.1. Classification (GTDB taxonomy): domain Bacteria; phylum Actinomycetota; class Actinomycetes; order S36-B12; family UBA10799; genus UBA10799. The sequence goes on from JBAYVO010000153.1 coordinate 4,561, forward strand.
GGAATGGGTTCGGGGACTGCGACTGGCCCAGCGCACCCGGTGAGAATCCCTGCGCCTAGGGCGATGCCGATCCCTGCCTGCCGATACACAAAGATGACCCTAACTCCACGCCTGAAAGGCTGCCCTATCTGATGTCCGAAATTTCTCGTAACGCGGCGGTTAGCGAGGTCGGCGAACATGCCCTCATCTCGGAACTTCAACGCAGGCTCGGCGATGCCCCCGGCGCAGTCGTCGGTATTGGCGATGACGCGGCCGTGGTGAGGCTCTCTGAGCCGACAGTGGCGATCAGCACAGACGTGTTGGTTCAGGATCGTCATTTTCGACTCAACTGGTCGACCGCGAACGACATTGGGCACCGCGTTGCTGGCGCCAACCTTGCAGATGTTGCAGCAATGGGTGCAATGCCGACGTCTCTGGTAGTGGGACTAGTGCTGCCTCCAACGACGCTCGTTGGCTGGGTGCTCGACTTCCTAGACGGCTTGGCGCAGGAGTGTGAGTCCATCGGTGCGACAGTCGTTGGGGGAGACCTTGCCGCCGGTGACACGATCATGATTTCGGCAACTGCGCTCGGCGACTTGCAAGGTCGTGAGCCGGTCCGCCGCAACGGTGCTCAACCCGCTGATGTGGTGGCGATTGCCGGTCGACTTGGGTGGGCAGGTGCGGGTCTGAGTCTCCTATCGCGCGGTTTCACGTCGCCCCGAGTATTGGTCGATGCCCACCGCGTGCCGAAGCCGCCGTACTTGGCTGGGGTACACGCCGCTAGTGCGGGAGCACACGCAATGCTCGACGTGAGCGATGGACTGCTGACCGACTTGGGACACATCGCCGCAGCTTCCGGGGTGAGCATCGATATTGAGGCCGCCGCGGTACCAATCGATGATCCCGTACGTGATGCGGCATCCGCCTTCAACGCCGACGCGCTGGCCTGGGTGCTTGCCGGAGGCGACGATCATGCGATCGCGGCGACGTTTGCCCCCGATTCGCAATTGCCCCCTGGCTTTAC
>JBAYVO010000154.1:0-5547 GCA_041674545.1 Candidatus Nanopelagicales bacterium
AATGGACTCGCTATCGGTCCGACGAAACCGGCCGTCTTTCGTTGGTATTGACCGAGAATCAACTGACCACGGTCGTCACCGGCACTCTCAGTTACGAGGCGCTCGGAGATTTCGCGGCCTCGCTTAAGCCGCTCTAGCGATTCGGCTACGACAAACCTTCAGCACTCGATTCACGGAATACTCCTGATCGCACGCAATCCGCGATCCGGGAGTTGCAATGTCAAAGCGAGATGGGCCTGCGGGTACCGCTCGTGGGCTAGCCGTCTACGTGGTGGCGATGATTGCGGGCGCGCTCGCTGGATTGGTCGGCGCGCTCTTTCGGGATGCTCTCGCGCTCGCCGATGAGTTTCGCATCTCGTTAGTCGCCCGCCTGCACGAATGGCCAGCCGTGGGCTGGCTTGTGCCGGTTCTGATGGCGGCCATCGCTGTGATGCTCGCGCGGCTCATCGTCATTCGAGTGCCCGAGGCAGCCGGCAGCGGCGTGCAACGTATCGAAGCGCAGGTACGCCACCAAGCGGATTCTGATCCACTGCGAGTGGTTCCGGCGAAGTTCGTCGGCGGCGTCCTGGCAATCGGTTCGGGACTAGCACTCGGGCGTGAAGGCCCCACGATCCAGATGGCCGCTGCCATCGGCGGCAAGTGCTCTCGGATTCTCAAACTCGTTCGCGATGACCAACTGACGATCCAGTCGGCGCTGGCCGGTGCGGGTCTTGGTGTGGCATTCAACGCGCCCCTCGGCGGCGTCATCTTTGTGGTGGAAGAACTCACCAAGACCATTCGCATGCGGGTCATCGCTGCAACCTTGCTGGCCACCGCAACGGCGGTGGGGGTGATGCGGCTGATGAACGGTGGTTCGGCTGACTTCTTCGTCGCCAACATTCCAGAACTCCCACCACTTTCGTACGTGGGTTTTGTCGTGTTCGGACTGCTCGTCGGATTCGGCGGCGCGCTCTATAGCAAGACGATTGTGATCTTCCTTGACCTTTTTGCGAAATTCGATCGAGTGCCGATCCTCGTTCGCGCCGGGATCGTCGGCGGCGCTATCGGACTGCTCGGATGGTTCTTCCCTGCCGTCGTTGGAGGTGGCGACAACCTGACCCAAGAGATGCTGGTCGGCGCGATGCCACTTGCGGTCGTCTTCGGTGTCATCGTCATCAGGTGGTTCCTTGGTCCGCTGTCGTATTCAATTGGTACGCCTGGCGGGCTCTTTGCTCCGCTACTCGTCCTCGGCGCGGCCTTGGGAACCGTCTTTGCCGGCGTCCTTGGACTGATCTCGTCAGACCTGTTCGGTGACCCGGTTGCCTATGCACTCGTCGGGATGGCGGCGCTCTTCGCTGCGGTGGTTCGCGCGCCGATCACCGGGATCGTGCTCGTGGTCGAGATGACTGCTGTCAGTGGCCAGTTAGTACCAATCTTGCTCGCGACGGGTGCCGCGACAATCACGGCCGGACTCACCGGTAGCGAGCCCATCTACGACACGCTTCGACACCGCATGTTGGCAGCACCAGCAACGGCTCCGGGCGACGCAGCAAAGGCGTAGCAACACGTCGAGAGGGCATCGACACGGTTGGCGGCGGCATACTCGGCGAGTGAGTAGTCGGGTTGTTGCGTCGCTACGAGTCGCCGCGCACGCTGACCTGAGTCGACTCAAGTTGATCGTTCCGATCCGGCTCACGATCCCGTTGGTCATTGTGTTGGGTATCGGTGTACTCGCCGACCAAATCGCGCTCGGCGTCGCTGCTGCGATCGGTACCTTCATTTGTGGCCTCGCTGACATCGGTGATTGCTACCCCGTGAGAGCGCGTGTGATGGCAATCGCAACGGTGGCAATCACCCTGATCACCGTCGTTGGCGGCGCAGTTTCGTCGAGTGTGCTCATCACGATCGCGCTATCACCTCTCGTTGCTTTCGCGTGCGGCTACGCCACTGCATTGGGTCCGAATGCCGGCTTGACCGGGACACTCGCGCTCGTTATGTACTCGCTATACGCGGGCGCTCCGGTGGGCGAGAACGAGGTGCTCGCGCAGGCTGGCGCGGTACTGGCTGGATGCCTGCTGGAGATGGTGTTCTGTCTTGGGGGCTGGCCATTGCGTCGCGTCAGTGGCATGCGCAATCAGTTGGCTGATACCTGGCGAATGTTCCACCGCGCTGCGAACGGTTCACCGGAACAGTTGCTATCCCCTGAGTTGCCTGCGCAACTCGTTCATTGCGCTGCCGAGATCCGCTGGTCAGGGGCCCGGGGCGAGACCCTGCGCTGGATCCAGACTCTGCTCGATTCCGCGGAGCTTTTGCGGCTGCCCTTGGCCTCGATCGCGAGCCGACGGCTGACGTTGCGGGAGTCGGGCTCGAACCCAGCAGAGCTTGATGAGTTCGACCACCTGAGTGCCTCCGTCGCAGTCTTCGCCCGTGCAGTGTCGCGCGCGTTGGTGTTGCATTTCCGGCGCAGTGCGGTACCGAGGGCATTGGCCGATGTTGAGGCCGCCGCTGTGGCCGCACGGGCCTGGGCGCCAGTGCAGGTTGATGCGCTTGTGGACGCGTGTCAGCGTGCTGCATCCGCGCTCAGTGGCGACTTGCCCATCGGGCGTCGCGGCAACCTCAGTTTCACTATCAACGTCGGTGCGTCGGATTGGCAGCGAGCGTTTCGTGACAACTGGAGTTGGTCGTCGCCAATCTTGCGGCACGCGGTGCGCCTCGCAGTGCTCACCCCAGTCGCATGGATCGTTGGCGAGTTGCTGCTGACTGAACACAAGTATTGGGTTGCCTTGACGGTCGCGTGGATTGCCAAGCCTGGGTACGGGATTACCTTCGGTCGCGTGGTGTCGCGGACGGCTGGCACATTGATTGGGCTCGCGGCCATCGGGAGCGTGATCTTCATCGGTGCACCGAACGTTTGGGGTCTCGTCGCGCTATGTGCGATTTCTGCGTACCTGATGTTCGCTGCTATGCCGGTCAATTACGCCCTTGCCGTTGTGTTCGTCACCACTTTGATCGTGGCGCTATTGGCGATGTCGGGGGAGAGCCTGGAGAGTTCGTTGTGGAACCGCGGTTTGGGCACTGTGCTCGGAGGTGTGCTCACACTCATCGCTGCGCAAGTCGGAGCTTCGTGGGCGGCGCCAACCCTGTCGCACAAACTCGCCGTGGTCACCGCCGCAACGCAGCGGTACGCCGATGCGGTGTTCTCTCGAACTGACGATGTGCGGATGGCGGCGGGGAATCTGGTGAATGCTCGCCGAGACGCCGCGACGTCGATCAACGAGGCCCAGCTTGAGCCAGCGCGTGGCCGTTTGTCGCCGGAGCGCGCGCAACGGGTCCTCACCGCGATTTTGGGCGGGATCTTCGTGGTCGCCACGGTCGATCCGGCAGTGCAGGGTGATTCAGCGTCCACCGGAGGAATTGATCCCGTCCGCCTGGACGAAGAACTTGAAGAACTGCACCGGCAGCTTTCCTTGATTGATTCGGGGGAACAGATGGCCTCGACCGGCCCGATCCCGCAGGTGCCAGTTGTTGACCCGGAGTTTGGCGGCGATGCAGATCCCGCGTGCCAGGCGGTCAAGCGAGCGATCGCGTACCTCTAGTTGAGGTACTACGAAGTGAGCCGAGGCCTAGGAATCGGCCGCGGCCGCCGCTGTCTTCTTGCGAACGGCCTCGATCCGTTCGCGCGCATTCGTGAGCCACTTCTCGCAGACGGCAACGAGTTGTTCCCCACGTTCCCACAGCGCGAGTGATTCTTCGAGCGTGGTCGTGCCGGCTTCGAGCTTCGCGACCACTGATGCGAGTTCGTCGCGCGCTTGTTCGTATGACATGTCCTCGGGGGCTACTGCTTCGGTCATGCGTTGATCACTTGGTCCCTTCGGTGACGATCGCGCTGATGTGGCCATCGGCCAGGCGAATATCGAGGTGGTCGTTGGTGGTGACGTGCGAGGTGTCGCGCACGACGTGGTGGTTCGCATCGAGCACAATTGCGTATCCGCGTTCGAGTGTGGCGGCCGGAGAAAATGCGCGAAGTTGAGTGTTGAGGTTCGCAGTCGTCGTCGACGCGAGTTGCAGGAAATGCGCGAGTGACTTCGCAAACCGGGTCCGACTGTCTTTGATGTGCTGGAACTCTGCCGTGATCATGGTTGACGGGTCGGCGAGCCCTGGGTGCGAAGCCCAGGCGCGGACCTGACTGTGTTCGCGGTCTAGCCGCCCACCGACTGCGCGCAGCGCGCGATCCCGCAGCCCTGCGATCAACTGATTCTGTTCACCGAGATCCGGCACGACGCGCATCGCAGCGTCGGTTGGGGTGGATGCGCGCACGTCGGCGACGTAGTCGAGCAGGGGTGCGTCTTGTTCGTGCCCAATCGCGCTAACGATCGGTGTGGTGGCCTTGGCGGCCGCTCGCACCAGAGCCTCGTCGGAGAACGGCAGGAGGTCTTCGACGCTGCCACCACCACGGGTGATGACGATGACATCGACTTCGTCAATGTGATCGAGTTCGATCAGCGCATTGGTTACGGCGACCGCTGCTGTCTGGCCTTGGACCGCGACTTGTCGCAACTCAAATTCAATCGCGGGCCAACGGCGAACAGCATTCTCGATGACGTCGCGTTCAGCGGCACTATCTCGTCCGCAGATCAGTCCGACCTTGCGTGGCAGGAAGGGCAGCGGCTGCTTGCGTTCGCGGGCAAACAGTCCGTCAGCGGCGAGTTCTTGTTTGAGTCTTTCGACACGGGCCAACAGGTCGCCGAGTCCGACGGCGCGCATTTCCTTCGCGCGCAATTGGAGGCGTCCGGAATTGATCCAGTACTCAGGCTTGATCAGCAGAACAACGCGATCGCCTTCTTTGACCGCGCCGTTCACCGCAGCAAGCACATTTTGCGATGTCACCACCTGTGCGGACGCATTTCGTTCGAGGTCGCGAAGTCCGATGTAGGCCTGGCCTGCGCCCGTTCGGGCATTGATCTGGGTGATTTGCCCCTCGACCCAGACCTCTCCGAGGCGGCCAACCCACTTAGCGATTTTGTCGTTGATGCTGTACAGCGATTCCGGCTTTTCCGGGCTGGTCTGCAAGCTCACATCCGCCACCTTACGTCGCGGCAAGGCAGTGGTGGGGGGATTCTCCACAGGTTCACAGGATCCGCGGATTCCCCAATTGCTCCACAGCGCCTAACATGGAGCCATGACGTCTGAATCGCACGAGACTTCCGGCGATGCCGGCGCAACGAAGACTGTGCTGCTCGCATCGCCGCGTGGTTACTGTGCGGGGGTTGATCGTGCAGTGATTACGGTCGAAAAGGCACTTGACCTGTACGGCGCTCCGATCTACGTTCGAAAAGAGATTGTCCACAACGCCCACGTGGTCTCGTCTCTGCGTGACCGCGGGGCAATTTTTGTTGAAGAGACCGACGAAGTGCCCGAGGGTGCGATTGTGGTCTTCAGCGCTCACGGCGTCTCACCGGTTGTTCATGAGGAAGCAGAAGCGCGGAACTTGCGCGCGATTGATGCCACCTGCCCACTGGTGACCAAGGTCCACAACGAGGCCAAGAGGTTCGCTGCCGACGGCTACGA
>JBAYVO010000155.1:0-5517 GCA_041674545.1 Candidatus Nanopelagicales bacterium
CGTTCGTGAACGCGAACCTCAGCGTGGAGTTCACCACCTGACGATTGGTCACGCACGTACTCGACGTTTTGGCCGTCGGGGAACCGTCCTTGTGTGACTACCTCAGGCATCGGCAGCGGTGTTTCCAAGGCGGCGAGGTCGTCGACGAATACCACTGCATGTGGATTCGGCACCCACCACGCGTCAGCGTCATACGGCACCCCCTCGACCAAGACCTGGGGAGAATCTCCCGCCGGCCCATCGATGGCTGAACCCATCTCGACACAGACGTGGCCGTCTGGTCGAACACTGACCTCGTGTTCGCCTGCACGGGTGGCGATTACGAAGTCTGAGTTCGTCTCCCAACCGGACTCAGACAAGAATCGCGCGAAGACCCGTGCTCCATTTCCACACATTTCGGCGATTGAACCGTCGGCATTGCGGTAGTCCATGAACCATCTCGCACGCCGCGCCGAGATTCCCTCGATTGCGTGGACCGGGACGACCCTCAGCACCCCATCGGCACCGATGCCAGCTCGGCGATCACAGATCGCGGCCACCTTCGCGGCGGTCAGGTCCAACTGGCCGTCGGCGTCAGGCAGGATGACGAAGTCATTCTGCGTCCCGTGCCCCTTGAAAAAGTGCACGCTCTCGCGCTCAGTCATAGCTTCAGCGTACGGCGCACACAAACTGCAAGGTCATCGGATTGCTGAAAGTGCCTCAGCTAACACCTGGTTCGTACGCTCCGCAGGTGCGCTCGCTTCAAGCCATGTGATCCGCTCGTCGCGATCGAACCACGAGTGCTGGCGTCGAACGAAGCGTCGCGTTGCGTTCGTCGTCGACTCGATCGCCTGCGCTTGCGTGATGTCGCCAGCGAGCATCGCAGTGATCTGGGAATAGCCGAGCGCGCGTGAAGCGGTTGGCGCCTGGGCTAGGCCTTGCGCCAACAACCGGCGTACTTCGTCGACCCAGCCAGATCGCCACATGTGTTGGACACGTTCAGCGACTATGGCGTCGAGTTGTTCTCGTGGGCGCCGCAGGCCCAGCCGAATAGTTGGCAGAAACGGTGCCGGCACGCCTAGCCCAGCGTTGTAGGGCTTGCCCGTGATTTCGATGACTTCGAGCGCTCTGACTGTGCGGCGGCCGTTCTTCGGCTCCATCAACGCCGCCGCTGTCGGGTCTCTGCGGGCCAGCACTGCGTGCAGGTCCTCCGGACCGATGCGCTCGAGTTCGGCCTCCCACTTCGCTCGAATCACGGGGTCAACCCCGGGAAACTCCATCGCGTCGACGGCCGCGTTGATATACAGGCCAGAACCGCCGACCAGGATCGGCACACGATCGCGGGTTTGAATCTCGACAATTGCCTCACGTGCCAACTGCTGATAGTCGGCGACGGTCGCCAGTCGGTCCAGGTCCCACACGTCTAGCACGTGGTGTGGGATACCTCGACGTTCGGCAACGGCGAGCTTCGCGGTGCCGATGTCCATTCCTCGATACAGCTGCATTGAGTCCGCGTTCACGATCTCGCCGCCGATGGCCTCCGCGAGATCTAGTGAAAGTGCCGACTTGCCGACGCCCGTGGGACCCAGCACCACAACTACAGTCCGGGGATCGCTCGGGCGGATCGGCGTATTCACCCGCCAATCTGAGCACACCCGCGGCGACCACCCGCACTCGTGGGCTAGCGTCGGCCTGTGATCGACCGCCTCGGGTTCGCGCCATCGCCGCCACTACTCGTGCCAGAAGTCGCCAGCGGTGCCGCGCCGGAACTCGACGACCTGCGTGTTGCATGTGACGACATGGTCGCCTCGCTGCTGGACGGGTGCGACCACGTGATCATCCTTGCGGAGCGTTCTGCTGTGGGCCTCGGTGAATGGCTCCTCGAACGACACGGATGGGCGGGGGCACGAGATGTCGTCGCGACTGATGCAGCCCATCCACCGTCAAGAGCCACGATTCTGGGACTGTCCGCACCCCATCGGTCGACCGCGCTACTCGTCATGGGCGACGGTTCCGCCTGCCGAACCCAGAAGGCTCCCGGCTACTTCGATGAACGCGCGGAGCCGTTTGACGATGCGCTCGCCCAGCACTTGGCCGAAGCTGATGCAGCCAAACTCACGGCGTTGGACCAGGACCTCGCGGCGGAACTACTCGTCGCCGGAAGGGTCACGTGGCCGATCGCCGCATCGGTGGTCAACGCTGACGCGCGAAGGTGGATCGGTGACCTGTCCTTCCGCGACGACCCATACGGAGTCAGCTACTTCGTTGCGCTGTGGCAGCCCGAACGCTGACGCTGGTACGCCCGCCCATCTAGCGAGCGTCGACGGGGATGCTGGGCATCCCGAGAACCACCGGGCCTGCTGGTTGGCCGGTCCCGCACGATGATTCCCACGCGTCTCCCCCACGGGTCCGTTCAATCGACAGCGGAGTGCCATCGGCGACAAGGTGGTGCGGCGCCGCGTACGTCACGATCGTGCTCACCAGATCGCCTGGGCGCGGATCAAGATCGCCGGCAACGAAGTGGACGAGTCTGTTGTCGCGGGAGCGCCCACTCAGTCGAAGCGTTTGCGAGTCCTTCTTCCCTTCACCCTGGGCGACCATCACTTCCACGACAGCTCCTTCGAGCTTGCGATTCTCTTCCCACGCGATCGCATTGACGCGTTCCACGAGCCGTTGATATCGCGAAGAAACCACCTCGGCTGGCACCTGATCGGGCATATCGGCCGCGGGAGTGCCTGGCCGCTTGGAGTACTGGAAGGTGAACGCACTCGAGAACCGCGCGCGTTCAACGACGTCCAGCGTTGCTTGGAAGTCCTCTTCGGTCTCACCTGGGAATCCAACGATGATGTCGGTGGTGATCGCAGCGTGTGGAATCTGTTCGCGTACTCGATCCAGAATTCCGAGGTATCGCTGCGCGCGGTAGCTACGGCGCATGCGAGCTAACACCGGGTCGCTGCCCGACTGCAGCGGCATGTGCAGTGATGGCATGACGTTTTCCGTCGATGCCATCGCTTCAATCACGTCGTCTGTGAAGTCGCGGGGGTGTGGGCTTGTGAATCGCACTCGACGCAACCCCTGCACGTCACCGCAGGCCCGCAAGAGTTTTGCGAAGGCTTGTCGGTCACCGAACTCGACACCGTAGGCGTTGACGTTCTGACCAAGCAGGGTGACTTCCTCAACGCCATCAGCCACGAGGGCCTCGATCTCGGCAAGCACGTCACCAGGTCGACGGTCTCGTTCTTGCCCACGCAAACTCGGCACGATGCAGAACGTGCAGGTGTTGTTGCAGCCGACTGAAATTGAAACCCACGCCGAGTACGCGCTGTCTCGTTTGGCGGGTAGAACCGATGGGAACTGCTCAAGGTATTCAACAACCTCGACTTGGCTCTCTTGTTGCACACGCGCGCGTTCCAAAAGCACAGGCAAGACTCCGACGTTGTGGGTGCCGAATACAACATCGACCCAGGGAGCTCGCCGCACGATCTCGTCACGATCCTTCTGCGCGAGGCAACCGCCAACCGCGATCTGCATTCCGGGGTGCCCGTCCTTCACCGGACGCAACATTCCGAGGTTTCCGTATAGGCGATTGTCCGCGTTCTCGCGTACCGCGCACGTGTTAAACACGATCACGTCGGCTTGGGAACCTTCAGCAGCAGGCGAGTGACCCGCTTCTTCGAGTAGGCCCGCGATGCGCTCGGAATCATGAACGTTCATCTGACACCCGTAGGTGCGGACTTCATACGTTCGGGTCGGTGAGCTCACCCGGTAAGGGTAATGCTCATGCCCAGGACTGTTCGTGAGTGGCTTCACTGCGCATGACCTCGGCGACTACGGCGTACGCAACGGAACTGTCGTAGCCGCGTCGCATGAGCATTCCCAGCAATCGTCGACGCTGACTCGCATCGTCGTATCGCGAAAGCGTCCGGAGCTTGCGTTCCGCTAGCGCGAACGCCGCCTCGCGCTCGCCAGCCTCATCGATCTGTTCGAGCGCCGCCTCAATATTGCCATCGGATACACCCCTCAGCCTCAGTTCCTGTCGTAGCACCTTGCGACTCAGTCCTCGCACAGCGTGGCGCGATCGAACCCAGTTCTCGGCGTACTCGCGGTCATCGACCAATCCGACCTCTACGAACCGATCAAGAACTTCCATCGACACTTCTTCCGACACCTGACGCTTCTCAAGGAGGTCGGCCAGTTGCTTACGCGTCCGAGGCGCTTGGTTCAACGACCGCAGCACAATCGCTCGCGCTGCCTCTGCTGGGATTGCTGGGGCATCTGACTCAGCAATCCCAGCAGAGGAATCAGGCCGAGACCGCGCGCTACTTCTGCGGCCAGCCATGACGCGACCGCCTAAAGGTCGATCGGGGCAGGCTCTGAGGGCAGCACTACATCGATGGGTGCATCCACATCGAGCTGTGCGCCAATGCCGAGTTCTTCCTTAATGCGCTTCTCAATCTCGTTCGCGAGATCAGGATTGTCTTTGAGGAAGTTGCGTGAGTTCTCCTTGCCTTGCCCAAGCTGGTCGCCTTCGTATGTGTACCAGGCGCCTGCCTTGCGCACGATGCCGTTGTCGACGCCCATGTCAATGAGGCTTCCCTCACGGGAGATGCCCTCTCCGTACACGATGTCGAACTCCGCCTGCTTGAACGGTGGCGCCATCTTGTTCTTGACGACCTTGCAGCGGGTGCGCGAACCAACTGCGTCGGTCCCGTCCTTGAGGGTCTCAATCCGCCGGACGTCAAGGCGAACGGATGCGTAGAACTTCAGCGCCTTACCACCCGTGGTGGTCTCGGGGCTGCCGAACATCACGCCGATCTTCTCTCGCAGCTGGTTGATGAAGATTGCGGTTGTGCCCGACGCACTCAAGGCTCCCGTCATCTTGCGTAGTGCCTGACTCATCAGCCGGGCCTGCAAGCCAACGTGGCTATCGCCCATGTCGCCCTCGATCTCGGCCCGTGGCACGAGTGCCGCGACGGAGTCGATAACCAGAATGTCCAATGCACCCGAGCGCACCAACATGTCGGCGATTTCTAGTGCCTGCTCACCGGTGTCTGGCTGGCTGACCAGAAGGGCGTCAATGTCTACGCCGAGCTTCGCTGCGTAGATCGGATCAAGAGCATGCTCAGCATCGATGAATGCTGCAACTCCACCCTGGGCTTGCGCTGAGGCGATGGCATGCAACGCAACCGTCGTCTTACCGGACGACTCCGGACCGTAGATCTCGACGATGCGGCCACGTGGGAGTCCGCCAATGCCCAGAGCAACGTCCAAGGCAATCGCACCCGTAGGAATGACCTCAACCGGTGGTCGGTTGTCGTCGCCGAGGCGCATGACTGAACCCTTGCCGAACTGCTTCTCGATCTGCTCAAGCGCGGAATCCAGCGCACTGTCGCGATTGCCCTGGCTCAGATTCGCGATGTCGCGGTTACGTGTGGTGTTGCTGCTTGCCTTGGCCATGAGGTACCCCTCGGTTCTGGAGGGGCCAATCCCCTCGCGGTTGTGGTGTGTAGCTGACGCTAGCCACCGCGGCTGACATTC
>JBAYVO010000156.1:0-5514 GCA_041674545.1 Candidatus Nanopelagicales bacterium
ACGAATGTGAAGGCCAGTGGAATCCAGGCAGATCCTTCGACCGTCACGGTGACGTGGAATGAACCGATTGTCACCCCCGGATCCGAAGTCATCGGCTACACCGTCTCGGCGGCACCTGGTGGAATGACGTGCTACTCAGTCACCACGTCCTGCACGTTTGAGAACGACAATGCGTTGCAGGCCAACCTTTGGTACACGTTCTCGGTTACCGCCACGAATGCGTTCGGAACGGGTCCATCGAGTCTGTCGTCGATCAGCTACTTGGTTGGCGATGCTCCAGGTCAACCGATGAACCTGATCGCTACAGCCGGTCTTGGCAACGTGGCACTGTCGTGGGATCCGGTCTCCGGGCCGGTCAACGCCTACCAGGTCTACGTCTCCACGACGGATACTGGACCGTGGACGGTTGTCACACTCGATACCGGAACGCTGAACCCGAACTACAACGTGTCGGGATTGACCAACGGAACCGAATACTGGTTCCAGGTTGTCGCCGTCAACGATTCGGGTCCAAGCGTTGCGACGACCTCTGAGGGTGTGACTCCAGGCGGAGCACCATCCGCTCCTCGTCACGTCAAGATCACCAGTTCAACCAGCACCACGATGACGATCGCGTGGATGGCGCCGGTGCAACTCAACGGCGGCCCGGTGACGCAGTACACCGTGACGGCGTTCCCGAGCTGGCAGACCTGTACGACAGCGACGTTGACGTGCACGGTTACTGGTCTAGAACCTGGTGTTGATTACGACGTCTGGGTTGACGCTCAGAACGACTTCGGTACCTCGACTGCGGCTGAGTTGGATGCCCAGGCGAGCGCCGGAACGGCCCCGTCGAACATCACCGGTGTCACGGCAACTCCTGCAGGCCTTGGCATGGTGCGACTGAGCTGGGCTGAGGCAACCGCAGCTGGTTCCGTGCCAACCACGTTCAAGGTCCGCTACCGCGGCGAGGTTGTCTGCAGCACGATCGAGACCCAGTGCACGGCGTACCGGGTAGCGCGGGCAACAGCAACCTTCTCGGTGCAGGGTGTCAACGTGTACGGAGCGTCCGAGTGGACCTCCGGGTCGACGTCGGGCGTCGAGACGGTTCGGATGAACGTCCGCAACCGTTACAAGAAGCCCAAGGTGACCGTCACGACGGCAGCGTCGAACCAGGCATCGAAGATCGTGCAACGGATCAAGCGTGGAGGCAAGGTCGTCAAGAAGACCTACCGCGTCTCTTCCGGTGCGGGATCTACCTTCACCCGCTCGATCGTGATCCGTCGCGGGAAGAACCAGGTCTTTGTCACCAGCGGTGGCTTCAAGACTGCGTCCTCGGTGTGGACGCGATAGCCGCGTTCAAAGCAAGAGCAGAGCAGGCAACGCACTTCGGTGGGTTGCCTGCTCTGCTCATTGCGGCTGCGCTGGTGCTGATGGGTTGCTCGACCCAAGCTGAGCAGCAGAGCCAACCGGCCGATCCGGCTATCGAGCAGATGCAGGTGTTGACGGACTCGTTTGCGCAGTGGCAGGCGACCAGCCTTGATCCGAATCTTGCGCCGGACCAAGTGCCAGGTGCGATCCAGGCGCGAGTGGCCGCGTTGGCCGCGTTAGGAACCAAGACCGATGACTTTGCTCGCTACATCAATTCTCGGCCCGAGTTCACCCGCGATACTGCAGAACGCGAGTCGATCGACTACTACCTGACAGCGATGAGGCTGTACATCGCAACGGTGGATGAGGGGCTGGGCTGGCTCGAGAAGTGCATGGGTTCCTCTCCGTCAAAGCAGCGAGTTACGACCTGCACGACGAAGATGAACAAAAAGTTCGGCAAGGATGTTGGTGAGGCCGAACAGGGTTTGCAGTACGCGGTAGCGCTGATGCTGACGAACACCGGAGCCGCCCAAGTTGAAGTGCTGCCCTCTGCTCCAGTACCCGCGACTCCGTGACCGCTAGCTTCGAGGTGCACACCTCCGCTAACGATCTAAAGGCGTTTGGCAACCGTCAGTAGAATCACCGAGTCTTCAAGCGCATCGAGTGAGTGGGTGGCGTTCGGGACAATGAGCAGGTCACCTACGGAGCCCTCCCACGAGGTCGCCTCAGTTGCCAGGACCACCCGTCCGGTCAATACGTGGATCGTTGCCTCGCCTGGGTTCGCGTGATCATCGAGCTTGTGTCCGGCAGCGAGCGCGATCATCGTCTGGCGCAGGACGTGCTCGTGGCCGCCGTAGACGGTCGTCGCGCTGCGTCCGCTGGAAGCTGCGCGGGCCAGCTCAAGTTGATTCCGGGCGAGCGCGGTGAGGGACTTCTTCTCCATGGCAACCAGTTGCCTTCCTTAGTGGCGTCGCATCAACGGCGTGGGACTCGACCGCCGTGGATCAGTGCTTCGGGAAATCAGACCTGGCCTTGCAGGAACTGCCGATGATTGAGTTTGCGCCTCTTTGGCCGCAAAAGCTACCCACTGGCTGCTTTTGCTTGCCTCGGTCCAGGCGGCCATCAGGATCTCGATCTTCATTGCGGGAACCCGGGGTTCGAAGGCGACCACAGAATCGCTGGGAACGGGGGCTGCCGTGGCCCGCTTGCGGTGCGATGGGTGTGCGCGGATCTGTTCGAGCGTTTGAGTACGCAGAGCCTTCATGTCGGTTCCCTTCGGTCGCTTTGGCCTTGCCGGATCAGTTAGCGGGATGCGTCGACGCTGCTTTGGCACGTGATGCAGTAGCGAGCGTGCGGAAGGTAGTCGAGACGCGCGCTTGGAACCATCTGCGCACAACGCTCACATTGGCCATAGCGGCCCGCTATTAGGCGTTCAACGGCCGCCTGAATCTCCGCGACGCGGCGCTCGGCGGCACTCAGCCCGTGGGCGTAGACCGCTGGATCGAGCTCGTCTCGGGTCTGGTGAAGACTCGAAACCGCGTCCACGTGCACGCGTAACTCGGCGTTGAGTCGATCGCGAATAGCGGCCGCGGCCGCCCCCGATGTGGTGTGCGCAGTTGCCGACTGCGTAGCCATAGCGAACCTCCAAGTTTGGGTAGGTAGGGAAAACACCGCGTCTTGCTCACCTTTGGCAGAACAGTTACATTTACTTTTGCGAAGGGCTACCTGAGATAAGCAGCGCTAATCGGTGGGCGGAGTCAGACATGCAGACTGTTAGCAGTGGGATCGCGGACCTTGACTCCTTGCTAGGTGGGGGAATTCTGGTCGGCGACAACGTTGTCTGGATTTCCGAGCGAGAGGCATTTGAGGTAGTCGACAGGCCGTTGCTTGAGGGGACTGGTTCCGCAGGTACTGCGGTCTACGTCACGTTTACTCAAAGCCCAGAGCAGGTGCGGCCAACACTTCCCCGCGGGGTCGAGATCCTCGATGCCCGGCCTGGGCAACTCTTTGCGGACCCGAATGCGTTTACCAGAGCTGTGGTTGAGCGAGGTTCGAAGCCGAATGCTCGAATTGTGATCGCTGACCTTGATGCGATCGCCGCCCGATTCGGTCCCGAGATGACGATCAAGCTATTCACTCGAACATGCCCTGTCCTATTCGGCTTGGGTGCAATCGCATACTGGCGGATTAGCCGGACAACCTCGCAGCACATTGTCGAAGAGATTCGGAAGATGACCCAGTGTGTGCTGGAGGTCCGTCATGGCGCCCTGCAGGTCATAAAGGCGGAACGTCGGCCGCATGCTGAAGGCAAGATCGTGAGTGCAGATGTGAGCAATGGTCAACTCCGGCTCGGCCCAGAGCGTGCGATTGGCCGCCTCGCCGTTGGCTTGCGAAGGCTCAGAGTCGAGCGCGGATTGAACCAAGCAGAGCTTGGCCGCCTCGCAGGTGTTAGCCCCAGCGCGATCTCCCAGGCCGAAGCGGGAATTCGGGGCCTTGGCCTCGATACCTTGCTACGGCTGTCGCAGAACCTGCAGGTCGGGATCGATGAACTCTTGGCGAACCGGACAACTGCGGACTACGTGCTCGCGCGGCACGACAACGTCGCGACCAGGGCGGGAATCACTCCGATGTTCGAACACGCGTCGCATGGATTGCGCGGCTACCTCGTTGAGTTAGGTCCAGGGGAATCAGGTTCTCCGCGCACGCTTCACAAGGATGCGGAGGCAGTCCTGGTGACATCTGGACTGATCAAGGTCGATCTCGGTGCGGAAACTCCTGTGCTACGGGCAGGGGATGCCGTCCTGGCTACCCGCGTGCCAGTTCATGGCTGGACGAACCTTCTGACCAAGCCGTCGCAGCTCTTCTGGATCCTGCGCGAGCCGGATCACGTTGGTGGCGTGACGCAAACCAGTTGATAGCCCGTTCGTCCGGACTGTCGGCTAGTCCTCGGTTTCGCCTGGGGCAAAGAAGCGGACGACTGCGATAGCGACGGCCTCAGACACCACGTCGCGGAAGTCGGCGTCGGCCAACCGGTCGGCGTCGGACTGATTGCTCAGGTAGCCGAACTCGATCCGCACGGCCGGCATGCGGGTCAGGCGCAAGAGGTCCCAGGTCTTGCCGTGCGTCCGGCAGTCGATGAGGTCGGTGCGGCGCACGATTTCGTGCTGCACGAGATCGGCAAAACGGCGACCCATCACTGATTCGTCGTGCGGGTTGCCGAAGTAGTAGGTCGCGATCCCCCGCGCGACTCCCGTTGGCTCGGAGTCGGTGTGAAGCGAAACGACCAAATCCGCGCCGGTGTTGTTGGCGAACTGCGCCCGTGCGGTCTCGTCGATTGGCGTGGTCATGTCGTGGGTGCGTGGACGAGTCACCAGGACTTGGGTGCCGATCGCTGCGAGGCGACCCTCAATTCGTCGACACAGGTCGTCGGCGACTATCGACTCCGCCAACCGGTGCGCGACGTCGCCATAGTCGTCGCCGCCGTGACCGGGATCGATAACCACGACCTTGTCTGCCACGCCCGTGCGCGCCATGGCGTGGTCGTGTTCGGATCGCAGCGCTGCGGCAGCGCCACCCTTGACGGTGCGGGAGAGGCGGTCGAGAGCGCGCCAGACCGCCGGGCCACAAGTGCCGTCAACCTCGAGGCCGACGTTGCGTTGGAACTCCCGCAGCGCCTGGTCGGTATCGGGACCGAAGACGCCATCGACTCGTCCGGCATCAAAACCGAGGGTGTTGAGTCTCTGTTGCAGGTTCGCGATGTCATCGCCTGCGGTCATGTGGCCGAACGAGTACGAAACGATCCGGTCGCCGAGGTTCCAACGGGCTTCTTCGAGTTGGCGGAACGTCGCTGGGCCAACAATGCCGTCGATCATGATTCCGCGGTCTTGCTGGAACTGCCTGACGGCGACGTCTAGTTCGGGGCTGAAGAACGTGTGGTCAACTTCGTCACCGCACACACCGAGAAGCCCGAGCCGCTCTAGGCGGTCTCGGACCTCGGCTACTGCTGGGTTACGGACTCCCTGCACCAGATGCAGGCGCGGAAGTGACGGAAGTTCTTCGACCACCGTCGTTAGTTGATGAACTCACTCAGGTCGGCCAGCAGTGCTGCCTTCGGCTTGGCGCCGATGATCTGCTTGACAACCTGTCCATTTTGGAAGACCGCCA
>JBAYVO010000157.1:0-5512 GCA_041674545.1 Candidatus Nanopelagicales bacterium
AGCCAGCAGGTGGGCCAGGTCGGCGCTGGCACCCAAGACGACACGTCAACGGAAAGACACGCCACACAGCGGTCAGAGTGTGAATGAGTCAGACCCAGGCACCAGCACCATCCTGACGGCGGAACAACCAGAACCGCCACACACAGACTCACAGAGTGTGGAGTTGTTGGGCCAATTTCTGTTGAAGACACCCCAACGACTCCACACTCAACGAGGGTCGGTAGCGGGTGGCGTGTGGGGCGTGGGGTGGCGGTCAGGGCATAGGGTGGCGGCTATGTGTGGAATCGTCGGATACGTAGGCGAAAAGCAAGCCCTCGAAGTGATTGTGTCAGGGCTGCGGCGTCTTGAATATCGTGGCTATGACTCGGCCGGCGTCGCCGTCGTTGCCGATGGCGCGCTACAGACTCGTAAGAAGGCAGGCAAGCTCACCAACCTCGAGGTGTTACTCGGCGACGATCCGTTGCCTCAGAGCACCACGGGGATCGGACACACGAGGTGGGCCACACACGGTGCTCCGAACGACGTCAACGCCCACCCGCATGTGAGTGCCGACGGCAAGGTGGCCGTCATTCACAACGGCATCATCGAGAACTTCGCGCCACTGCGAGCCGAGATCGAGGCCGCTGGTGTCGAACTTCTCTCCGAGACCGATTCTGAAGTTGCCGCGCACTTGGTATCGGCGGAATTGGCGAAGGATCCCGCTGACTTGATTGCAGCAGTCCGACGGGTGTGCCAGCGGCTGACTGGTGCGTTCACGCTGGTGATCGTGCACTCAGATTTCCCAGATCTCGTCATCGGGGCGCGCCGCAACAGTCCACTCGTGGTGGGTGTTGGAGATGGTGAGAACTTCCTCGCCTCCGACGTCGCAGCGTTCATCGAATACACCCGCGATGCGATTGAGCTCGGGCAAGACCAAGTGGTTGTGCTTCGCCGTGACTCCGTGGAAGTCACTGACTTCTACGGCGAACCGACGGAGGTCACTCCCTTCACCGTCACATGGGATGCGTCTGCCGCCGAAAAGGGTGGGTACGACCTCTTCATGCTCAAGGAGATCGCCGAACAGCCGAAGGCGGTGGCGGACACGCTGCTTGGGCGAATCGGTTCCGACGGTCGCCTTCAACTCGACAATATGACGCTGACCGATCAGGAACTTCGCGAAGTCGACAAGATCATCATTATCGCGTGTGGGACGGCCTACCACTCCGGGATGATCGCGAAGTACGCGATCGAGCACTGGACGCGCATTCCGACTGAGGTTGAGTTGGCAAGCGAGTTCCGATACCGCGACCCGATCCTCAACTCTCGGATCTTGGTCATCTCGATCTCGCAGTCCGGCGAGACCATGGACACACTGATGGCCATGAGGTATGCCCGTGAGCAAGGTTCCAAAGTGCTCGCCATCTGCAACACCCAAGGTTCAACGATTCCCCGCGAGGCAGATGCAGCGCTTTACACCTACGCCGGACCCGAGATCGCAGTTGCCTCGACAAAGGCATTTCTCACCCAGGTCGTCGCGTGCTTCTTGGTCGGGCTGTACCTCGCCCAGGTCCGTGGCAATAAATACGGTGACGAGATCGCGGCGATCGTCGATGAACTCGCTGACATGCCGAGCAAGGTTGACCTCGTGCTTGACACGACCGATGGTGTCCGGGAGCTGGCGCGCGAGTTTTCCAATGCTCGCAGTGTGTTGTTCATTGGTCGGCACGTCGGTTTCCCCGTCGCACTTGAAGGGGCGCTCAAGCTCAAGGAGCTGGCCTACATGCATGCCGAGGGCTTTGCGGCCGGCGAACTGAAGCATGGCCCGATTGCGCTCCTCGAGGACGGCATGCCCGTAGTGGTCATCGTCCCGTCGCCCCGCGGACGAAGCGTGCTGCACGAGAAGATCATTTCGAACATTCAAGAGGTCCGCGCCCGCGGTGCGAAGACGATCGTGATTGCCGAAGAAGGCGACGAACTAGTCGTTCCCTACGCAGACCACATCATCCGCGTCCCGGTGTGCCCCACGCTGATGCAGCCGATCGTTGCGACTGTTCCGTTGCAGGTCTTCGCCTGTGAGCTCGCGACGGTAAAGGGTCACGATGTAGACCAACCCCGAAACCTCGCGAAGTCCGTGACGGTGGAGTAGCAGTGATTGTCGGGGTCGGCGTCGACATCGTCGATGTCGAACGTTTCAAGTGGATGGTTCGTCGTACCCCATCAACTTTGGAACGCACCATGACACGTCAGGAAACCCATGACGACTCCGGTCGTGCTCGCAGCGCTGAGTCACTCGCTGCCCGGTTCGCAGCCAAGGAAGCGGTCATTAAGTGCCTCGGCGACGTTGCCGAGTTGCGCCCGCTCGATTGTGAGCTGATGACCGCGGAATCAGGCCGCCCGAGCATCCGGCTCTCAGGTCGCCTCGCCGAACTCAGCGACGCTGCCGGGATCACCGATTGGCATGTCTCGCTGTCGCACGATGGTGGCAACGCGATCGCATACGTGATCGCTGAAAGACGGGACTAGCCCAGTGTGCATCGATCCGCACTGCGCGACTGCGGCAACTGAGGGACGATAGGTCAATGGAACCTGCCTATGCGATTGAGCAGATCCGTGAAGCCGAACGTCTGGCGTACGAGGACCTGCCTGAGGACACCTTGATGCAACGCGCAGCGTTCGGGCTCGCGACCCACTGCGCCCGCCTCTTGCGCGCTGAGCGAGGGCTGGTGGTGGGTGGCCATGTTGTCGCCTTAGTTGGCGCGGGAAACAACGGCGGTGACGCGCTGTGGGCGGCTGCGCACTTAGCTCGCAGGGGCGTTTCTGTGACAGCAGTTCTGCTCGCCGCGGTGTGGCACCGCGATGGTGCAGTCGCTCTAGCGCGTAGTGGGGGTCGGGTCGAACCGGTCGATCTGGACCTGCATGGCCGCCTGATCAACGAAGCCGATGTCGTGCTCGATGCAGTGCTGGGAATCGGCGGGATTGGGGCGCTGCGATCCCCGGCGGCGGAGGTCGCAGCGCTCGCCGCAGCGTCTTCTGCCACGGTTGTCGCGGTTGATCTGCCTTCCGGCGTTGATGCGGACACTGGCGCGGTCGCGGACCCCAACGCAGTAGTTGTCGCTGAAGAAACAGTGACCTTCGGCAGTCTTAAGCCGGGCCTGTTGGTGTCGCCTGGAGCGGACTACGCGGGGCGAGTCACCGTGATCGACATCGGTCTGAAGTTAGCTGCGGTTGGAGCGCCTGTGCTTCATCGGGTGACCGAGGTCGATGCAGCGCTCCTTTTACCAAAACCCGGGTCACGCGATGACAAGTACACACGTGGTGTCGTCGGTGTGGTCGCGGGTTCGCAGCCCTACCCAGGTGCCGGAGTGCTGTGCACAGGTTCAGCGAGGCTCGGTGGGTCCGGGATGGTTCGCTACGCCGGTGCCGCCCCCGATCCGGTCATTGCCCGTTGGCCTGAAGTAGTGGTCGCGTCGGGTGGGCCAGCGAACGCCGGCCAGGTCCAAGCATGGGTCGCTGGGCCGGGTGCCGGTGTAGATGAGCAGGCGCATTCCCGCCTCGTGGAGGTCCTGCAATCCGACGTCGCCGCAGTCATTGACGCCGATGGGCTCACGCTGCTCGCCCAGAACGAGGAGTTGCGCGACCTGGTGACCGAACGTCGGCGAGAGGGTCTGGTCACCATCCTGACCCCGCACGCCGGAGAATTCGCCCGGTTTGGTTTCCCGCTGGCCCAAGGCGCAGACGGCGACCGTGTGGGAGCGGTGCGTGCCGCCGCCGCATCGCTAGGAGCAGTGGTTCTGTTGAAGGGTCACGAAACCGTGGTTGCCGAACCCGGTGGGGCGGCCTTTGTGAACACGCTGAGCGATTCCGCACTTGCCACGGCGGGTTCGGGTGACGTGTTGTCTGGGCTGCTCGGATCGATGCTCGCGGCAGAGGTCGCCCGCAATCCCGGGATTGATCTCACCGCTGCTGCAGAACTTGCCGCGTGTGCGGCGCTCGTTCACGGTCTGGCGGGAAGGAGCGCGGCGTCGCAGGGTGCCCCGGTGACATCTGCAGCGGTGCTCGCGGCTGTGCCTCACGCGATCTCGAGCTTGCGCCAGCACTCCGACGTCGGCGGTGTCGGTCACGGTACGCAAGAACCGGAGGATGGCCATGCCTGATCTAGGACCGGAGTCCTTCGAGAGTGCACCGCCCAACGGCGCGGCCGAATCGGGGCTGCATCGCGCCTGGGCGCACGTTGATTTGAGCGCGATCGAGGCCAACATCAAGCGCCTCGCCGAGGCCGCACCGACGGCGGAGGTGATGGCGGTTGTCAAGGCCGACGGGTACGGGCACGGGCTTATTCCAGCGGCGCGAGCATCACGTCGAGGGGGCGCGCAGTGGCTTGGAGTTGCATTGCTTGAAGAGGCGATTGCGCTCCGGGACGCGGGCGATTCCGGTCCGATTCTGGCCTGGTTGCCGGTGCCGGGAGACAAATTCTTCGAGTGCACTAGTCGCAATGTTGATCTTGGCGTGGCGGCGCCGTGGATGTTGACTCAGGTAGCGCAGGCAAGCGCTGCGGCAGGTCGGGCGGCCCGGATCCACTTGAAGATTGACACTGGGCTGGGCAGGTCAGGCGCCGCAAAAGCAGATTGGGCAACCCTGGTCAGGGAGGCACTCGCTGCGACGCGTCGCGGGGAGGTGGAGGTCGTGGGGATTTGGTCGCACCTCGCGTACGCCGACAGCCCCGACCATCCAACGATCAGTCGCCAGATTGAGGAGTTCGAGGATGCGATTGCAACTGCCTCGCGGCTCGGACTGGAGCCGCAGTACCGGCACTTGGCGAATTCGGCAGCGACATGGCGGCTACCGCAAACTCACTACGACATTGTGCGCCCAGGTATCTCGGTCTACGGCATCTCGCCAGGCCCTGAGGTAGGAACCGCGAGTTCGCTCGGCTTGCGCCCAGCGATGACCCTCGGTGCGCGGATCGTCATGACTAAACGTTTGCCAGGCGGATCAGGAATTTCGTACGCGCACCAATACATCACCGAACGTGAGACGACTGTCGCGCTAGTGCCGCTCGGCTATGCCGATGGCATCCCTCGCTCGGCGAGTGGGCGCGGCCCCGTGCGTGTAGGGGGCAGGGCTCGCACGATCGCGGGTCGCGTTTGCATGGATCAATTCGTCGTTGACGTGGGTGACGATCTTGTTCGCGACGGTGACGAAGTGGTGTTGTTCGGCCCTGGTGACCGAGGTGAGGTCGATGTGAATGAATGGGCTGAGCAGGCGGAGACTATTGGGTACGAGATCGTGACTCGGATTGGGCCGCGTGTGCCCAGGATCTATGTGGGAGGTGCCTGATGGCGCGCCGTGAGTTGCTGCTGCCGGCAGCGGTAGCCGCCGTTGGTATTGGCCTCGGGCTGTTGGCCGAGAAGGCACTCGTCGGCAACAAAGTGCGCTACGACCCAGACGCCGAAGAGGAGTTTGGTGTCCTTCACGGGTCCGCTGTTCCGGTTGCTGCAGACGATGGCGTGGGGCTCCACGTCGAGGTGGATGA
>JBAYVO010000158.1:0-5499 GCA_041674545.1 Candidatus Nanopelagicales bacterium
AGTTCGGTCGGCGCCTTCATGACCGCGTAGTGGTGGTCTTCAGGATCGGCGCTGCAATCGGTTGACGACTCGCGGGTGTCGGCTAGGTCGGTGCATCCGGGGTCGCCACCAGATGCTCGGTAGTCGATTGAGCCGTTGCCGTCATCGTCGATTCCGTTGTCACATTGGGCCGTGCCGAGTTCGTTGGTGTCTGCCGTGCTGGTGCAGCCGGGATCGTTGCCGGCGTCGATCGTGCCGTCGCCGTCATTGTCGATTCCATCATCACAATGGGAGCCCGCCAGAGGTTCACGTGTGAGGTCGTAGGTGACGGTGTAGTTGTAGCTGGTGTAGTCGCCCCAGAATGGTTCGTTGTCGGGATAGTTGCCCAGTTGCCAACTGGTTGTGCCGACGAGGTGCGCAGGGTCGGAATCCGTGTCGGCGAGTGGTTCGGTAGCCCACCGATAGGCGCCGTAGAGGCCGTGGTGGAAGCTGAGCCCGCCGCCAAAGTCTGGCTCGCCCCACTCGCACGTTTCGCCGGAGAACATCCAGAGGTCGTTCGGTGCGAGGTAAGTCTCGCGCGCGTCCCCTGATTCCATGAGTTGGACGACGACACCTTCGTAGTCGATACCGACTGCTCGGATGCTCGCCGCGGACATTCCCGTTGACGGTCCGTTGTAGGTGCCTGAGAACCCGTCGTTGCAGGTCGAACCGCCGATAGACATGCTCATTGCCACGTCAGCTGTGTAGGAGTTCGGAGCTGTTTCGTCGTCGTTGAAGGCGCCCGCGACCTGGAGATTCGTGAACGTTGCATTTACGTTCTTGCTCATGTCAGTCAAGCCCTCGTGGGACGAGATTGACATCGTTCCGGACCAGGGACCCCATGCTGAGGCTGCCTGTGCGGGTACGGCGGTGAGTGTGCTGGCGAGCAGAGCGAAGATGACGGCAAGCGCGCACGCGGCAGCACGTGAAAGTGACCTGAACAAAGTGAATTCCCCCCCGGAGTTATTGCAACTGTAGCAATGCGGGGGAGTGTGGCGAATCAATTCGACGGCGACGCGAAGCTGTTGTGGCAGCGAACAGAGCGTACCGGTCTGGGAATAGGCGGGCAGGGAAGTTTGCGGCCGCGATCTGAGCCCAAGCGACTATGCCCTATCGCACGCTGAACTCCTTCGAGGTGCCAACGATCGGTTTGGTGGATCCGTCCGCCGTAAGCGCATCGCCCAGGTATCGCACTCGGTACATCCCGGGCGCGACATCTCCGGTGACGACCCAACGCACGGTGACTACTGAGCGATGGTTGGGCTTCTGCTTCCACTCGAACTTCGTGGACCAGTCGTCGTCGGTCAGGATTGTGGACCAGTCGTTGCCGGACTTTCGCTGGACCTCAAGGAAGGTCGAGCCGCGTCGTTGGTCATTGTTCGGGTGCGCGCCTACGAACTGCGCCACGACCTCATCACCGGTTGTGTACGAGGCGTGCGGTGTAGTGAGGAGTTCGCCGAATCGCTGGTTGGCCTTCGTGTTGTCCGGATTGAGTTGGGTGTCGGCTCGGTGAATGATCGAGGCGTTGAGCTTGCTGTTCGCGAGGATTGCGACGGGCATCGCAAGCGTGCTGGAGGTCGAGAAGCGAGACTCGCTCAAGTCCGGGGGAGCGGCCATGCTGGGAGTTGGAGTGCCGTCTGCTATCGCCCCCGCGAGCGCTGCAAGTTCCTGTTGGTACGCAGGCAAGGTTGCGGGCCCGAAGTGGGTTGAGGCGGATTCATACCGCTGAATCATGTATTCCTCGGGCGTGACGACGTAGCCGGTGTAGTCATTTGCGTAGCCCGCCAAAACGACGTGCGAGACCTGCCCTGCGAGCGCCTCTTGGACGGCGGCGCGGGCACGATGCGCAGCGACGATCGTGAACTCCGCGGGGACGACGACAATTGCGAGTTGCCCGACACGGAGTACTTGGATCGAGATGATTTGCGACGTCCACGGCGGTGACATCAGGCCCGTTGCGATCCCGATTGGCTTGGGTGAGTGACCGGCGGCGACATGGTCTGGAACCTTCACCATGGTGTGATCAAGCAGTTTGAGAATCGCGACCCGATCCATTTGGCCCTGCTTCACGAACGGGACACCGGCGCCGTCGTAACACCCTGCCATGAATGCCTGACCGAGCACCGCGGGCCACGTGCGAGTGTCTTTGCCGTTGGGTGTCCACTTGGCGGCCACGTCCACGTGCGAGAAGTCCACGTATCGCTGCCGGTAGTCGACTGGTCCCCTGAGTTCCTCGGTGGCAGAGTCCAACAGTTCCTTGGCCTTCACTGCCTGACGTGAGCCGATGACTCGGGTGTTCTCGAACATGTCGTCTGTTGGTCCGTACGCGGTGCCCGCGCCGACGTTGGGCGACATATCACCGGCGCTGCTCTGGGCGAACGCGGCGACGAAGTTGTACTCACCTTGCGCCTTGGCCACCGATGCCTGGCCAGCCCAATCGTGTTCCCACAGGTAGGACGCGTACCCCTTGTTGTCGGCGCTGATGAGGGTGTTGCGGTTTGTCATCGAGGTGCCGTGCACGCTAAACCAATTGAGCCCGGCGACTGCCTTGCCGTCGCGCTCGAACTTGAGTTGCGTCATCTGCGGATCGTTCGCGGTGGGGAAGAGCTTCTGCTCGTCTTCGGGATTGCATTCGAACTGGAACAGGTTGCGGCTCACACTCGCGCCATGGAGTTCGCCGACCGCGATTGAGATGTCGCCGGGCGCGAGGTCGGCGTCGGCACGCACACACGCCTCAACGATGCCGGCGACAATCGCCTCGAATGTGTCAGGCCGGAATCCACCGATCGTCAGGTTGTAGAGCACGGCGTGCGCTGAGCCACCAGGGCCAGAGTGCGTGTGGGTTGCTGAAATGACGGTGTTCTGGTCGGTGTAGCGGTCGCCAAACTGTTCGCCTAGTCGGCGGATGACCTCGTGATAGACCGATTCAAAGAGCTGGCCTAGGTCGGTATTGACGAACAAGATTCGTTTGCCGCTGTTGTTATCGGTGTTGTCGCCGATCACGAATGCGCGCGCCCACTGCCGGTTGTGAATGCCCTTGGTGATCTGTTGGGCCCGGGCCATGCCCATCATTCCGACGCCGCCTGCCTCACCGGTGATGTCAGCGATTCCAACGCCGATCAGGTAGTTCTGGCTCACGTCGCGTCCCATCAGTTGGCCGGGTTGGCGCACGCCGCGACTAGGTGCGGGCGAGGCTACGTAAGCGTAACTTGCTGACCGAGGTGCGTCCGGTCAGTCGGGTGCGTGCTCGCCCGTAGGTATGAGGGTTCGCGGGTCGTGGTTACGGCTTCTGCAGCGACTCGGCAAGCATCACCAAGATGCCGCTGGGTCCGCGGACGTAGGTGAGCTTGTAGATGTCTTCGTAGGTCGCGACTCCGCGCAGCGGGAAGTAGCCGTGCTCGGCAGCGATCTTGAGGGTGGCATCCAGATCGTCGACAGAGAATGCCACCCGGTGCATGCCGATGTGGTTAGCCGCGACGGGTTCGGTCTCCACCGCTGGCGGATGGATGTACTCGAGCAGTTCGAGCGTTCCGTGACCGTCCGGTGTCTGCAGCATCGCGATGTTCGCGTGGTTGCCATCGAGGTCGACCACGGTCTCGGTCCATTCCCCGTTGACAGTATGGCGGCCCAATACGGTTAGGCCGATGTCGGTGAAGAAAGAGACCGCGGCATCGAGATCCTGGACGGTGATCGCGACGTTCTCAAGTTTGATCGGCATGGGTGGATGGTAGTGGCAAGACGCGAAACGAAATCAAGTTCCGGTAGTCGACCACCCGGTGGTATCCGCGACAAGGCATCCCAACAGTTACTCGGCAGCGCTCGGCTAGCGAGCCTTCAAGGTTCGTTGTTTCACCAGAGCCGAACCATGCCACCGGTAATGTATCGAACATATGTTCGATCATGCTGGTACGATACTCGTATGTCAAAGCAACCGCCGGGCACACCGGGACGACCCACCAGTCGGGTGTCGTTCGCTGCTGCCGAGTTGCCGGGGGTTGAGTCACTGATCCACCTGATTCAGACTGACCCGTACTCGTTGCCCGCTGCCAAGCAGCTTGAGCTACTGACAGCGTGGGAGCGGCACAGCGCT
Organism: Candidatus Nanopelagicales bacterium; assembly: GCA_041674545.1. Classification (GTDB taxonomy): domain Bacteria; phylum Actinomycetota; class Actinomycetes; order S36-B12; family UBA10799; genus UBA10799. The sequence goes on from JBAYVO010000158.1 coordinate 4,109, forward strand.
TGGTTGGAGTCGCTGAAGTTGGATGCGCTTGGAGCATTCTCCGGCCCCGACCCAGACATTGATGGGGCAATCAACGTTGGTAGTCCTTCGGTTTCCGATCAAACTCAACGTGAGTCGGATCCACACGCGGTTGAGGACGCGGCGTGCGACGAAGTTGCTGCCGCACTCCACATCTCGGTCGGGACCGCTCGGCATCGGATCGCCGTCGCCCGAGACCTTGCCCACAAGCTGCCGGAAACGCGTCGCCTATTGCGCAACGGTCTCTGCAGCTACGCCCAGGCGATGGTTGTGTCCGATGAGTGCCAGCTGCTAACGGTGGAACAGTGCGCGCGGGTGGAATCTACTGCTCTGAGGCGCATCTCGGTTCAGACGCCGCAGCTGACCCGGCGCAGCGTGCAGCGTGTCGTGACGGCGATTTGCCCGCCGCGGCCAGCTGATGCGTTGGAGGAGGAGTTTGCGCGCCGTGACGTCACGTTTGTTCGCGTTAACGGAGTGATGGCTACCATCTACGCGACGCTACCGATCCCGGATGCGATGGCCTTGTGGAATGCGGTCACATCACTCGCTAACCGCGACGAGCGTCCTGACGATCCCCGCACGATGGCGCACCGGCGTGCAGATGCGCTGACTTCAATGGCAAATTCGGTGCTCGATGATCCCGATTTGCCCGTAATGCAAGGCAAGAAGCGCCTCGACACTCAGGTTGTCATCAGTCTCGAGACACTCCTGGGCGCAAACGACGACGCTGCCGAGATTGTTGGTTTTGGGCCCATCCCGGCGCATTTGGCGCGGCGGCTCGCAACGGAGTCGGATACGTGGCGTCGACTGGTCACGGATCCTGTCACCGGCCATTTACTCGACTACGGAATCAAGACCTACCGGCCGCCGACCGCGTTGCGCGAATACATCATCGCGCGCGACCGGACCTGCCAATTTCCCGGTTGCAATACCGCCGGCTGGCGCTGCGACCTCGACCATGTTGTGCCGTGGACCGGAACGAGCGAAGGCGGTCAAACGAGCGCAGACAATTTGATCACGCTATGCCGACGACATCATCGGTTGAAAACCCACAACCGATGGCGCGTGAGCATCCACATACCCGACGAGGTCGGCCTGGATGGGTCTGTCGAGACCGTCGTGCGGTGGACTAGTCCCAGCGGCGGCGTGTACGAACGCACCCGAACGCAGTTGCACGAACCGCGCACGCCGACTACCGAAGTCGAATCCAAGCTCGCAGCCATCCTCGCGGCCTGAGCGTTGATCGGCGCCGGGATCGTCGTGTTCCGTCAGCTTTGTGGCGGATGTCTCTCGGCGATGCCGACTCGTTGGGCCGACCTTTTCACTTGTGGTGCACCTGCCCAGATTTGAACTGGGGACCCCCTCCGTGTCAG
>JBAYVO010000159.1:0-5468 GCA_041674545.1 Candidatus Nanopelagicales bacterium
CCCACGTCTTCGGGCAGCGCAACATCGTTGTTCATGCCGCGCCCGATTGTGATCCTCGCGCCCGTCATCGCAACTGTGCGCGTGCGACCATCACTAACGAGTTCCAACAAGTTCATTTCTGCCCCCAAAGCAACGTCGGAGCCGTGAGCGAGCGGCCCTTGATACAGGTCTACCCCGAAGAACTCAGATCATGCGTTCGTCAGCAGGTAACTTTCAGTGAAGAGTGCGTAACGCACACCGTTTTGCACTCCGGGCAGCTCTCGAACAGTTAGCTCATGGACAGGTCGACACCGAGGCGTGCAAGGTCGATCCGTCGCGCGACCGAGGTTCGGAATGCGAGGTCAGTGACCGCTTCCGTCGCCTCGTGGGTGGTGATATTCAGGACAGACGCGATCTCGCGATCGGTCGCGCCCTTCGCTAGCAGAGCCAGCAGCCTTCGATCATCGTCGCTGAGGACAACATCGCCGACCTTTGCAGACGTTCCGAGGTCGATCGTCCTGGGTCGGACAACAACCTCATCGTGAACCTGGAGCGTCAAGACTGTGGCGCCGACGTGGATTCGGTCGCCCTCAGAAAGGTGGACGGGTTTCGAGATTCGCACGCTATTGACGTACGTCCCGTTCATCGACTTACGGTCGGCGATCTGCCAGATGGTCCCGTCCTTCGTCAGCACCGCATGCTCGCGTGAGGCGCGGGCATCGCCGGTGATGACAACGTCGTTGCCTTCACCACGACCGATCGTGACTCGATCCCCCGATAGCGTCACCGACCGCACGGCACCGCCAGAAGCGATTTCCAAGCTTTCCATCTGTCCCCCACCTAAATGCAACAACCGCCACGATACGTCCGGTGCGGCGACAGGCGGGTGAACGCCGTTGCTGGGTGTGTCGTGGAACGCACAACCGCGGCCCACTAACCCCTTCGCTCGGCAAACGTGCAGGCGGACATGGTTGACGGCTGCTTTCAGTGCCTTCTGGCAATAGTGTCGCTGCTATGCCGACCGATCCGATCGACCTCGCTGAAGAACGATCCGCGGTTGAACACCAGCTGAGCCATCACGGACTTAGCCTGCGCCTCGTCGTGAACCCCGGAACTAGTGCCGCACCGCCGTTGTTGCTGATGAATGGCATCGGCGCGCGGCTCGAACTCATGGCGCCACTCGTTGACGCGCTTGATCCCACCCGCACGCTCATTCGGTTCGACGCCCCAGGCATCGGCGGGTCCCCAAGAAGCTGCCGCCCCTATCGGCTGCGGCGACTCGTGAAGGCACTCGCGGCGATGTTGGACGACCTCGGGTACCCACACGTCGACGTATTGGGACTGTCATGGGGTGGCGGGGTGGCGCAGCAGTTCGCGTTCAGCCAACGGGCTCAGTGCCGCCGCCTCGTGCTCGTCAGCACCGGAACCGGATCCATCATGGTGCCCGCGAACCCGCGAATCTTGACGAAAATGCTCACGCCGAGTCGATTCGCCCATCCGTCGCGCCTGCTCGGAGGGCTCGGGCAAGAGCTGTACGGCGGCAGCATGCGCGACGATCCGACCGTGGCATTTGCCGCCCTAAAAGATCAGAAGACCGACACGATCACAACCGGCTACTTTCTGCAGCTTGGATCCGCCGCTATGTGGACCAGCCTGTTCTTCCTACCGCTGGTGCGTAAGCGGACGCTGATCCTCGCCGGCGACGACGACCCGCTTGTTCCGTCGATCAATGGTCACATCATGCACCGGTTGATGCCCAAATCCGAGCTGCACATCTATGACGGCGGGCACGTCACCCTCATCACCGAAGCCGACCAAATCGCACCCCTGGTCGAGGCCTTCCTCGACGCCGACTGATTGCCTCCCAGCGGCGACATCACTACGGCCTGCGAGCGGTCGAAACCCGCACGACGGTAGTGAACCTAAACGTGCCGTCTCCACCGTTTGCTTTGCTGACCACCTCACGGCCCGCTTCAATCGCGGCCCTGCGACGGTCGGCTGGCAGAGCCTCAATCAAGACCCGCGCTCCGTGCGAGTGGAGCCAACGCTCCCAGTGATCAAGGTCTTCGAAATTGGAAACGACAGTCACCTCATTCGTTCGAATATCAGTGAACCCCGCAATGCCGAGCACGTCGGCAATGCCTTCGATCGTGGAGACTGGTCCGGGTTCCATCGGGCCAGTTTCCCCTTCCTGCGCAGGCAAGAAGTCAGCGATGGCCTTCATGGCCGCTTCAAAGACCTCGTCCTGCGCACCGAAAGTTGTGAAACCCAGCGAACCACCCGACGCGAGTAAACGAAAGTACGTGGCGACTGCTTCCTCGGGGTCCGCAAGCATGAACACCACTAGCCCACCTGTCACGATGTCAAATGACTCGGCAGCAAAGTCAGGCCGCTGGGCATCACCAATCTCGACAGTCACGTTTGTCACGTTGCGAGCATCAATATCCGCGCGTAGCCGCTGAACCATTCCTTCAGCCAAGTCTGTGGAGGTAACCCGACCGCTGGGTCCAACCAGTTCGGCAAGGCGTAGCGTCACAGCACCGCGGCCACAGCCCACATCGAGTGCACAGTCGCCAGGCGTTGGCGCGACTGCCTTCACCAACGCTTCAGCAATGGGCTGAAAGAACGCGACGCCCACCTGGTCGTACTCCTCTGAGACGAGGTCGAACACTTCGTAGATCTCTCGTGAGTCATCAGACATCCCGCCAGAATGACAGAACAGAAAACGAGATGGCTCGGCCATTTCCAGTTTGCGGCCCTACATCCCCGCCTTGAAGTCGGCGATCTTGACGCTGCGTTTGCGTGTAGCGCCGAGCCACGTGAGGAGGAATGCACTGATGCCGAACGCCGCAACAATCGCGAGGCTGTGCATGAAAATGACCGTGTCTCCTCCGCTGATCGCGATGCGAGCCGCCCGGACGATGTGACTCATCGGGAAGTACGGACTGATGTTCTGAAAGAAGTCCGGGTACATCTGAATCGGGTACGTGCCACCTGAACTGTTCATCTGCATCGCCAGAACTACCAGCGCGAGGATGTTGCCGATCACCCCGAACAACCCCTTGAGCATCTGGATGATGGCGCAATACGTCAGGCTCACCACCACCATCAGGAGCAACATCAAGTGCGGATGGACCGTCTCAAGGCCGATGAATTGGCGCGCGACGATGGTGAGTACAAGTACCTACGCCATCCCGATCACCGCAACCGGCAGGTACGAGACCAGCACTGCGCACAACGTGGGCGTGCGGGCAGACATCAACGGCCGGGGCGGCAGTGGATTTAGCAGCGTGAACCCGATCAGCATCCCAACCCACAACGCGAGGCCTACGAAGTCGGCAAACATCGCGCTGCCATTCGCCTGCACGGCGTTGATGTTGATCGTCTGAACGCCCACTGGATCTGCAGCGACCTTCGCGAGTTCCTTGATCTGTTCTGGCGACTTGCCGGGGATTTGGCTGGCTCCCTTCGCCAGCGCCGAGGCCAATTCACCTGCGCCCGCGGAGAGTTCCTGCGATCCGGCGTTCACCTGTTGAGCGCCGGCGGCAAGGTCGTCAACGAGTCTGTCGCCAGCAGCACTTGCATTGTCAGCGAACGTTGCGGCCTGTGTGGCAGCCTTCGCAAGCGCAGCATTGCCCGTCGCAACTTCACCTGCGCCTGCAGCGAGGGAACTGGTGCCGCTAGCGAGTTGGTCCATCCCCTCCGACAATCTGGCCGCACCTTTGGCGAGCTTCTTGGTGGCCGCCGCCGCATCGACGATCGCGACTCTGAGCTTCTCAATGCCGGTGAGCGACTCATCGATGAAGGCTGTGGTGATCTCCTTCGACACGCTCGCAGCCACCTCGCCTGCGAGGGTGCTCGAGATCTGAGTGGTGATGTAGTTCGCGGATTCGTTGGCCGTCAGGACGATGTCGGCTTTCTGGGGCGAGTCGCCAGATAACCACGAGACTCGCTGCGAGAAGTCCCGTGGAATCGTGACGCTGAAGTAGTACTCGTTCTCCCGCATTCCGGCATCGGCTTCTTCGCTGGAGACAAGACTCCAATCGACGTTGTCCGCGGTTTGCAAACTCGACACAATCTGCGGGCTCAGGTCGATCGTCTTACCGTCAGTGTCCCGGAACTGAACGCCATTCGGCCGGCCAGAACGAGCAGCAGCGACGTGTCCCCGACCCTCCCGGACCAGTCAGCGCAACCAATTGACCGGGCATTGCCGTGACGTTGGCGTCAGCGAAAACTTGGCCTCGTTTAGTCGCAAGGCCTAGTCCAACGGCTTCGAGCAGCGGCGGTGCCGACTCGCCTACTGGGACTTCTTGGTCCACGGCACCCGCCGTCACTTCGAAGTCTCACCAACGGCCTGTGCGTCGACAGCTTCCCGCCTGCCTCGCCACCACAACACGACCTGCCAGCCGTAACGGGCAAAGGCGGCAATCAAGACCAGCACGCCAAACCACATGCCGCCGAGTTGAGTGAAAGGCGCATCACGTGGGCTCAGATGGACGTCCGCCACGAGGACGTTAACTTCGCCGCTCTCGGTCTTGACGTCAGTGCGTTCGAGCACCAGGCCGTTCGCGTCCGTGATGACCGCGTCGAAGCCAGTCTCACCCTTCACTATCGGGATCCGGTTCTCAACAGATCGGAACACCACCGACTGCCAGCGGACGCTAGAGATACTGCTCCAGTCCCACGCCGGATTGGCCAAGATCTGCGAACCCGTCAAAGTTTGCAACCTTGCTGAACTATTCGGGAAGTCGTGGTCGAAGCAGATGATGACGCCGAGTTGACCGAACGGCATGTCGAACGTCGGGAAGATCTGTGGAGTAGTTCCACCCCATTCCTCATCCGCTGCCAGCACCGGATGAATCTTGTAGGTCACGCCTGCCAATTCGCCCGTCGGACCAAACACCGCGGCCATGTTCGGCGCCTTGCGACTCGGCCACGCGATGGGCGTCTCACCCAAGAATCCAGTCACAATTGTGGTGCGAGTTTCCCGAGCCAACTCAGATACCCACGTGCCACGCGGACCACGAGGGTCATAGTTCAGAGTCTCTTCCGGCCACACAGACATCACTGCGCCCTGTGCGACAGCGTCCTTGGTCAGGCGCACAAGTTCCGCTTGTTGCAGGTCTCGCCGCGCGTCGTCTTCGGCTGCGCTCGGAATCGGCTGACCGCCAGAGAACGAGGTTGCTGGCATGTGCGAGTTGCTCGGCTGGATTGCGGCAACTCGCACTGTTTCAGCATCAGCAAGTTGCGCATTGAGCGAGGTGTAGATGTAGAGGCTGCTAGCAACCCAGACTGCAGCGAACCCGAACGTCGCCACCGATGACCAGGCCACGATCTTGCGTGGCACGTGCACCTCGGTCAAGTCCGGCCAACGGGTGTCAATCCACTTGATCGCGAGGAGCGCGAGTCCTGCGTTGAACATCAGGATCAGGAAGGTCAGCACCGGTGTGCTGACAATGCTGACCGGCTGGATGAATGCGGTTGCCCCA
>JBAYVO010000160.1:0-5464 GCA_041674545.1 Candidatus Nanopelagicales bacterium
ACATCGGGCGTCGCACTCCGGGCAACACTGCCACGTCGTAGAGCTCTGAGATCACGCCGGAGAGTTCCATCCACTGCACAACGCTGCCCGTCGTGAGGTCAATGATCTGGATGCCACAGCGGGGGGACACCTGCTCGGCCTTGAGGCGATCTTCGAGCGCCAACCCACCAAACAGGCGGTCATCCCGAGGCCCCGACATCGCCACAATCGCGTGGTTGGCGTGGAAGGACATGCCACGTAGGAAGCCGGGACAGAACGTCACTGCGATGAACGCGCCAGTTTCGGGTTCGATGAAGCCGAACTCGCCCGTGCCGGCATTCAGCAGCCAGAGCTTGCCGTTGTGCCAGCGCGGGGAGTGAGGCATCGACAGGCCTTCGCTGATGACGTCGTTCGATTCGACATCGATGACCACGCCACCGGACTCCCGGTGTTCACGCCATCCAGCGGCAACATCCGTGGTCGAGGCCGCGGTGACATACGCAGGCTTCCCGTGACGCATCGCCAACCCGTTCAGATGGCAACGGTCTTCGGGAGCCAACTTGGAGATGAAGGGCGGCTTCCACAACGGCTTGAAGCTGCGCGTGTTACTCACGGTCGCTAGACAACTGAAAGCCGTCGATACGAACACCGGGCTGCCATCCTCGGCGACGCCAACGTCGTGCATGTCGATGTCACCCGTCGTGTAGCCAACCCGCGGGATGTAGACCCGATCGCTGCCCTGGTGGGTAGCGCCAGGATCGAGGGCGTTCTCGATCCGCCAAAGTTGGTACTTGGACGACATCCAGATCGTGTCGTCCGCGACCGATAAACCCATCGCGCGCTCGAAGGTGCGTTCGAACGCCGCAAGGCGACCAGCCGCGTTAACGCCGATCAAAAACAACTTGCCGGCCTGATAGGTCGTGACCGCGATGCTCACCTCAAAGGTGTCGAGCCAGTCGGTCATACCTCGAGAACAGGTCAGCTGGAATCCACGCTCATCGGCCACGGAAGCAATCTAGCGACTACTGCACCCGAGAATGAGAACTGTGGGCTCAGGAGCGCGATCACGAGCACTTCGGGTGACGGCCAGGTGGAGGTTCCGGCGCATCCGCGACAGGATGGGGCTATGGCTAATCACCCCCGCGCTGGAACGCCCGCTCTTCACGACGACCTCACAGACGTCGCACGGTTGATCACCGACTACTACTCGTTGCATCCGGATGTTTCGATCCCGGAACAGCAGGTCGCATTCGGGACCTCGGGGCATCGCGGCAGCGCCTTCAACAAGGCGTTCAACGAAGACCACATCGCTGCAACGACGCAGGCGATCGTTGAGTACCGGACGGGCCAAGGGATCGACGGGCCGCTGTTCATGGGGATGGACACCCATGCGCTCAGTGAGCCCGCCTACGTCACCGCGCTTGAGGTGCTCGCCGCGAATGGGGTTGAGGTGCGCCTTGATCCCAAGGATTCGTTCACGCCAACTCCCGCGATCAGCCACGCGATCTTGACCTACAACAATTCCGGCCAGCCTGGGACCGCCGACGGCATCGTCATTACGCCATCACACAACCCGCCGATGGACGGCGGGTTCAAGTACAACCCACCCAACGGTGGCCCGGCAGATACCGACATCACGAAGTGGGTGCAAGACCGCGCGAACGAGATCCTGGCGACGGGCCTCGGGGTCGTGAAGCGGATGGGCTATGAGGCGGCCCGTTTGGCCGACACAACGAAGAACTACGACTTCCTCGAAACCTACGTTGACGATCTACCGAACGTCGTGAACCTCGATGCCGTGCGTGACGCAGGCATTCGCATTGGCGCCGATCCCCTGGGTGGGGCGAGCGTCAACTACTGGGGAGCGATCGCCGAGCGGTTGAACATCAACCTCACCGTGATCAATCCCAATGTCGACCGCCAGTTCGGGTTCATGACGCTCGACTGGGACGGCAAGATCCGAATGGACTGCTCGAGCCCGAACTCGATGGCGTCGCTTATCGCCAACAAGGACGCCTTCCAAATCTCGACCGGTAACGATGCAGATTCCGATCGACATGGGATCGTCACTCCGGACCACGGACTGATGAACCCGAACCACTTCTTGTCCGTCGCGATTCAGTACCTGTACGCGAATCGACCGGGTTGGCCGACAGGCTGCGCAATCGGCAAGACGCTGGTCAGTTCGTCGATGATCGATCGAGTGGCGGCGTCGCTTGGGCGCACGCTGATTGAGGTTCCCGTCGGCTTCAAATGGTTCGTTCCGGGCCTCATCGATGGATCCGTTGGCTTCGGTGGCGAAGAGTCGGCCGGCGCCAGCTTCCTGCGCCACAACGGGAAGGTCTGGACGACCGACAAGGATGGCCTCATCCTCTGTCTACTCGCTTCGGAGATCCTCGCGGTGACCGGTGAATCGCCGAGTCAGCACTACAAGAAACTGACCGATGAGTTCGGCGCACCTTCCTACGCCCGCGTCGACGCACCAGCGACTCGGGAACAGAAGTCAGTCCTCGCGCAACTGTCGCCGGAGCAAGTCACCGCAACAGAACTTGCGGGTGAACCGATCACGGCGAAGCTCACACGCGCCCCCGGCAACGATGCGCCGATCGGCGGCCTGAAGGTCACGACGGAGTCGGGCTGGTTCGCCGCTCGACCATCCGGCACCGAAGACGTTTACAAGATCTACGCCGAATCGTTCAAGGGTGACGAACACCTCGCGTTGATCCAGACCGAGGCCCGCGAGGTCGTCTCCGACGCGTTGGGCGGTTAGCCGCGGGCGAAGAACGCCTTGGTGCGGGAACCTGCGAACAGCAGGAGCAGCACGATCGTCGAGAACGCGATATCGGCGATGAAGATGCCGCGCGCGTTCATCGAGGTCGCCAACACCAGGCCGATGACGGCGACCGCGATGCGCAGGACGGCGAAGAATGCGATCACGCCACGCGAGAGTCGCGAGCCGCCGAAGAGGCCGAACGACAGCAACAGGATGACCGCGCCGATGATGAGGAACAGGCCACCCGAGATCGCAATGTTGGTTGCCGACAGCCCACTTTCGATCTGAATTTGGCGCTCGTTTCGAAACAACAGCGCTGCCACGCCACCAGCCACGTCGATCACGCCGACGAGGAAAGCGATGATCGCGACAAGGGTGACGTTCCAGGGCCGCTTTGGCGTCTCTGGAACGTTGGGGATCTGCTGACTCGGCGGGTACCCGACCGAACCTTGGGCATACGGATCGGCCGAGGGGTACGCCGCCGGTGGCGGGTAGGCGCCAGCGGACTGCGGCTGGCCAGGACTATTTGGTTGCGGTTCACCCGCGGGTGGTGGGTAACTCATATGCGCAGTCTGACGAACTCACGCCTGCCGCACAAGCGCGGGCCGGATAGGTGTGTCATTTACATAACTGCAGTCGTGTAAATGACACATCTGCAGCGGTTAGAGGATTAGGAGGAGGCGGGAGTTGCCCAGGGTGTTGGGTTTTACGCGCTCTAGGTCTAGGAACTCGGCGACACCCTCGTCGTAGGACTGGAGGAGTTGCTCGAAGACGTCGTGCTCGACTGGGGTGCCCTCAATTTCAACAAAGCCGTAGCGACGGAAGAACTCCACCTCGAATGTGAGGACGAAGACCCGCTTCACACCGATTGTTCGGGCTCGGTCGAGAAGCTCTTCAAGAATCAGGCTGCCGATACCGCGCCCGAGCGCCTCCGGATCGACGGCGAGAGTGCGAACCTCGGCGAGGTCCTCCCACATGCAGTGCAGCGCACCGCAGCCGACAACGTTGTCGTCTAGTTCGGCGACGACAAACTCCTGCACGTCTTCGTAGAGGGCGACAGTTGCTTTGCTCAGCAGCCGTCGGTCTGGCGAGAACGTGTCAACCAGCTGGCGGATCTGGACGACATCGGCGGTGCGCGCAGGGCGCAAAAGCACCTCGTCCACTGACTCGGGTTCGGCCGCCTTCTTCTTACCCATTCGGCAAGTTCTTCTCGTAGACCAGTCGCAATCCGATCAGCGTCAACGCGGGCTCATGGACGGTGATCGTCTTGGATTCTTCCCGAACGACCTTCGACAGCCCGCCGGTCGCAATCACCGCGGTGACCGACCCACCAACCTCTTCGATGATGCGGTCGACGACCCCGTCAACCTGGCCCGCGAATCCGTAGACGGTCCCTGACTGCAATGACTCGATGGTGTTCTTACCGATCACCGAACGTGGGCGCACCAACTCGACCTTGCGCAATTGGGCTGCCCGCTGGGCGAGGGCCTCCACCGAAATCTCAATCCCTGCCGCCAAGGCTCCGCCGAGGAACTCCCCGTTTTTCGATACCACATCGAAGTTGGTGGAGGTACCGAAGTCGACGACGATCGATGGCCCCCCATAAAGCGCATACGCGGCGAGTGTGTTGACGATGCGGTCAGTGCCGACTTCCTTCGGGTTGTCCGTCAGGACTCCGACGCCGGTCTTGATACCTGGCTCAACAATCACGGTCGGGATGTCGGAGTAGTAGCGATTGAGCATGGTGCGCATCTCACGCAGAACAGCGGGGACCGTTGAGCAGAGGCAGATTCCGGTAACGGGTTCGTCGTTTGCCAGCAGGCCTCGGAAGACCAACGCATTCTCGTCGGCAGTGCTGTGCGGATCGGTCTTGATGCGATACGAGTTCGCCAAGCGCTCGCCATCGAACAGCCCGATAACCGTGTTGGTGTTTCCTACGTCAATCGTGAGCAGCACCCGTACATGATTACCTACGCGCCTTGCCGTCCGAACGGTCGGCTAGATCGATTGCAGGTCCGCGCCGATGTCGAGAACCGGCGCGGAGTGGGTCAGCGCACCAACTGCGACAAAATCCACGCCGGTCGCGGCGACGGCGCCGGCGTCGGCGAGGGTCAGCCCGCCCGACGCTTCGAGTACCACTTGGCCGCCAACACGGGCAACGGCCTCTGCCATCTCGGCAAGGGTGAAGTTGTCGAGGAGGACCAAATCAGCACCCGCTGCTACCACCTCGTCGAGTTGATCCAACGAGTCAACCTCGACCTCGACCGGCAGGCCAGGGAACTGCTCGCGGACGGCGGCGAATGCCTGTGCGACTCCGCCTGCGGCGACCACGTGATTGTCCTTCACGAGTGCCGCGTCAGACAACGACATGCGGTGGTTCACGCCACCCCCACATCGCACCGCGTACTTCTCCAACGAGCGCAGCAGCGGTGTGGTTTTGCGGGTATCGCGGACGCGGGTTCGCGACCCCGCCGATGCCAAGGTCTGCGCCCAAAGCGACGTCGCGGTCGCAACTCCTGACAGGTGACACAGGAGGTTGAGCGCCGTCCGCTCAGCGGTGAGGAGGTCGCGCGTGCGACCGCGGATCGAAAGCAGGGTTGTGCCGACGACCAGCGCGTCAGCGTCTGAGGCTCGTTGGTCAACCTCGATGGCATGGCCGGCCGACGCCGCGACCAACTCAAACGCTAGGGCGGCCACTGGGATTCCGGCTGC
>JBAYVO010000161.1:0-5439 GCA_041674545.1 Candidatus Nanopelagicales bacterium
ATCCCGACTCCGCGATACCCTAGCGGAGCCAGCGCGGAAACCGCCAACGCCAAATCCGCTTCAGTGGCGATGTCGTTCTTCCAAAACTGCCAGTTCAAGCCGTAGTGCGCGTAGACAGCGTCGAACATGATGTCGATCGGATTCTCAGCGACCGGGTGTCCGAGCATTCCTGTCATTTGTTTCTGCGGCGGAATCATCACTGAACTTTACGGGAGGCACCGCCTACAGCGGCAACCTGGAACTCACCTGTTTGCCGGGCGTTGACGCTGCTGATCACTAGGCTTGCCACCAAGGGCACCCGCTGCCTGGCGGACGAAGATTCCCCGCGTTCCCCATGAAGGTTTCATGAAGACTCACAACACTGCTTGTGGAGCCCATGGCGCCGTACCCATGATGGTCTGAATCATTCCGCCACGAAGAGAGGCTTCCCGTGACTTACCCACGCTCAACTGTTGCCCGCTGGTCCGCTGGAGCCGTCATTGTCTTGGCAGCAACCGGCATGACGGCAGGCTGTAGTTCGTCGAGTTCCCCAACACCAACGAGCTCCAGCGCCACCGTACTCAATGGCTACAACAGCCAAGACGTCACGTTCCTCGTCGACATGGTGGCTCACCATCAACAGGCCATCGACATGGCCGAAATGGTTCCCAGCCACACCAACAACGCGCAGGTAAAGGCGCTCGCAACAAAGATCGAAGCCGCCCAAGGACCCGAAATCGCGCAGATGAATGCCTGGCTTGCAGAGTGGAATGAGACTCCGGAAACGGGTTCTGAATCCTCCGGCAACGGGCACAACATGTCAGGAATGGACCACGGCGGCTCAATGTCGTCGGCTAACCCGATGGGTCCAGGAATGATGTCTGCAGCCCAGATGGCAGACCTGGAATCGAAGTCAGGTGCCGAATTCGATCGGATGTGGCTGACCATGATGATTGCTCACCACGAAGGGGCAGTCACGATGTCGGAGCAGGAACTCGCTCAGGGTGAGAACGCCCAGGTCAAAGCACTGGCCCAAGAGATCATCAACGCGCAGGCTAAAGAGATCGCCGAGATGCAAGAGATGCTCAAGAAGTAGGTGCCCTGAGTCCAGCAGTGGCTCCGGTTTCCGGCTACGCGGTCATCAGCCGACGGCTATCAGTTCCGATGTCGTGATCGCGTAGGCGCGGGCCGCATCGACGGCGGCAAGTCCTGCAACGTCACGAGTGACCGTCGCGCGTGCTTGCCACGTCACGCCCGCGTCCGTCGACAGCCAGGTCCCACCACTGCGATCGACAACCCACACTGTCGCACCGGCGGTCGAGAGCAGTACCGCCTGCGGTGATCCGGCTATCGGCTGCAGAGTCGTGCCGTTGTCGGTACTGGCCTCGAGTCCTCTCGCCGTCACGGCCAATAGCCGATCACCGGAATACGCGAGTCCGGCAACCCTCGTCGCCGAGGCATCAGTCCACGTCTTACCGCCGTCGGTGGACCGGATTAGCCCAGTGTGGCCATCGAACCCGACGACGGTGTTCCCGCTCGCGGCAAGGGCGTGGAAGTCGGTCTCACCGCGCCGCGAGACTGCACTCCACGTTGCTCCTTGATCGGTGGATTCCACCAACCCCAACGGATCCGGTGATGTGCTTGTCGGTCCGGGGTGTCCGCTTGCGAGCCAACGATCGGACTTCGGAATCGTGAATCCCATGAAGTCGTCGTCGGAGACTCCGACCTTCGTCACCGCCCCGGTCGGCGAGATGCGCCGGACACCGGTGTGGGTGGCGGTGAGGATCGCTCCGTCGGCGGAATCGACGACGGCACCGTGTATGTGATCCAACTTGGCGGACAATGAAACGGACCCCGGGAGAGCGCCAGCAGTCGAAGTCGCTGTGGGAGCCGATGAATCGGTATTTGTCGATGATTGGCAAGCGACCAGCCCAAAGCTCGTGAGCGCTATCGCACCTACCGCCACCATTTGGTGGCGGTAGGACGGGAAACCCAAGGAGTGCCGCATCGCTAGTGCCCCCCGTGGTTGTGGCCGCCGCCGCTGCTCTCAAGCGATTTCGCCAGCGGTGACATTGCAAACAAAGTAATGGCGGCAACCGCAGCTACCACTAGTCCCACAACGACACTTTGTCGTGCGGTGAAGCTTCCCTTCCAAATGAAACCAATGAATGCGATCACCAACCCGGCTGCGATCAGCACTGCCGAACGGGTCGGGAACTGTAGGAAGTGCTGGAAACCGCCCGAGACCCCACCGACTCCAATAGACAACACGACGGAGGCCGCGACGAGGCGCGCGATCTTCTTGCCCGGTGGTCGGACGCTCGGAAGGATGACTTCGTTGAGCCATGTCCCGGCGAGAAATACGAAAACGCCGATGATGGCCATCATCGTGAAGTAGCTCGGATCAATTGGGTAGTGAACGACACCACCGGCGATCTGGCCGATACCGACGAAGTAGAGCAGGTACCCGATGAATGGGAGCGCGAGCACACGGAACTTGCCAGTGTTCGCCGCGGCGGGATCAGTTACTTGCGTGAGGTCGATCGTCTCTTCTTGGACTTCTGTGGTGTTTGACATTCCGGCATCCTCACACCCCTGGTGTGTCAAAAGGCCCGGTAACAGGGCTCCGTCGGGAGATCTTCATTGAATCTTTATGCCCTTCTCGGTCGAACCACACGGCGGACCACGATGATGGATACACCAAAGGTTGGCGGGTTTGTGATGATGAGTCGTACCGATCGAAAACCGCAGGTTGGTCGACGTGGTTGATTCCTGCGCGACATCCGAAATTTCGACTCACGAGGATGGAGTAGTAGGTGGGGGATCGATCCCGTGTACTCGTTGTCGATGACGAGCAAGCCCTAGCCCGGATTGTGGCCTCGTATTTGCAGGCGGAGGGCTTCAATGCGCAGTTGGCTTTCGACGGCCCCAGCGCGGTGGCGCTCGCCCGCGACATGCGCCCAGACCTCATCGTCCTCGATCTCATGCTGCCCGGGTTTGATGGAATCGAGGTCTGCCGACAGGTCCGGACTTTCAGTGACTGCTACATCATCATGCTCACAGCCCGCGACGATGAAGTGGACAAAGTTGTTGGCCTGTCAGTCGGGGCAGACGACTACGTAGTCAAGCCGTTCTCGCCCCGGGAACTTGTTGCGCGCACCAAAGCACTGCTACGCAGACCCCGCACGATGGATACCGAAAACCCAACGAGCGAAAGCGACACCGACACCATCACTCTTCGCCAGCTACGGATCGAGCCGCTCGCTCGGCACGCGAGCATCGGAGAGGTCGAGCTAGAACTGACGCGGACCGAGTTCGATCTCCTCACCACACTGTGCCGAAACCCGCGCCAAGTACTCAGCCGCCGCCAACTCATCGATACCGTCTGGGGTAGGGAATGGTTCGGTGACGAGCACCTCGTCGACGTTCACATCGGGCACTTACGCCGCAAACTCAACGACGACGCAGCCGAACCGGAGTGGATCAGAACCGTCCGCGGAGTCGGCTACGGGATGGTCACATGAAGCGCCCCAACAGTCTGGCCATGCGCATCATGATCGGCCAAGTCGTCGTCATTGCCGTCGGTGCCGCAACCCTGGCCGCGACCGCAGTCTTCCTCGCACCTCGACTATTCGCGTACCACTTCGCGCAAACTGGCGAAACCGATAGCCACGTGCGCGACCATGCGCAGCAAGCCTTTGAAGATTCATTCGTCCTCGCGATCGCGTTCGGAGTCATCGCCTCCATCGTCGGCGCGGGGCTCTTGTCGTGGCTGCTCACTCGCAGGATTAGCGAACCCATCGAGCACCTCGCGCAGGCAGCAGAAGCCGTCGCTGCCGGTGACTACAACGTGACAGTCCCCCACGACACATTCGCCCGCGAACTCGATGCGCTGTCAAACTCATTCGATGACATGGCGGTCCAACTTGCCGCGACTGAGACCTCCCGCCGACAGCTACTCACCGACCTCGCCCACGAACTGCGAACACCCGCGGCGACGCTTGAAGCGCACATCGATGGGATGGAGGACGGGATAGTTACGGCGTCGGCAGAGAACTACGCGGTCATGCGCCAACAGGTCGCCCGGCTGCGCCGGCTCACCAACGACATTCGGACTCTCACTGAAGTCGAAGCACACGCCCTGGACCTACACCCGCAACCCACCCGGGTATCAGCGATCATCGACGATGCCTGCCTAGCAGCTGACCGCCGCTTCGCCGCAAAAGGAGTACTACTGACCAGCACCCACTGCACCAATGATGCGACCGTCGACGTGGACCCTGATCGCATCCAACAAGTGATGGCGAACCTGCTCGAAAATGCCTTACGGCACACGCCCGCAGATGGCTTGGTCAGCGTCACCTGCGCCACTAGCAGCGACGGGAGCGCGACCATCTCGGTGTCGGACAACGGCGATGGCATTGCACCCGAGCAGCTCGAGGCAGTCTTTGAGCGTTTCCATCGCGGCGATACAGCTCGCCGGAGCGACGGCGCTGGCTCTGGCCTAGGACTCACGATCGCGCGCGGAATAGTCAACGACCACGGGGGCACATTGACGGCCGTCAGCGACGGTGAAGGCTACGGTTCACAATTTCTTCTCCGGCTCCCGTGACAAGAGCACGCGCGGCTGACCTCGTTCAGGCGGTGAGGGTCCCTCGGAGCACGCTTACCTTCGAGTGCCCGGGATCGCCGTCGAATGGTTCGTCCGAAATATCGACGCTGTTGAAGCTGGTGATCGGAAGTCCCGCTGGTACCGGGAACGTTGCACTCGCCTGGTTCGCATTGAACGAGCCCACCGCGATGAGGCCCGCGTTTTCCGGATCCATCATCCACACCTCGTAGAAGCCATCAGGTGTGCGCAGTCCACTCGCGTCGACTCGCAACACGTACTCACCATCCACGAGTTCCAGCTTCGCGACGCCCGTCGTTTGGGGATCGGGGCCGCCCGGCACGGGCTCCAAAGCCGCCGATGCAACGATCACGGGCGACCCGGGTGTGCCGCCTTCATTCGACTTCACAATGACGCCGCCGACTACCCCGCCGAGCACGAGACACATCACTGCTGCGACCGCAGTCGGTAGCCAACTGCGCCGTTTGCGCGCAGGCATCGGAATGACGTTCGATGCGGGCGCAGCAGCAGACTCACCCGCGATTTCGGGTGCATCTTTGGCAAGCTCGGCTTTGATGCCAGCCCACACACTTGCCGGTGGTGCAACCAGCTGATCATCAATCCCAACTGACCGACCGATAGTCACGACGCGCGAGAGTTCGCGCACTTCGGCCTGGCAGAGTTCACAGTGCTCGACGTGGGATGCAGCGTCAACGCCGTCCGGTGTCTCACCGAGCGCCAGCAACGCCAGATCCTCTGGGTCACAGTGCTGCATCAGTCACCTCCAATCGAGCGCGCATCTTCGAAAGCCCACGACGGATCTGCGTCTTCACCGTTCCCAATGGCACGTC
>JBAYVO010000162.1:0-5405 GCA_041674545.1 Candidatus Nanopelagicales bacterium
GTAGCGGCCGTGTCGCTGCCGATATCGTGCCAAAATCCGTCCTAGTGTGCTGCAAGCCAACGGCCGCCGGCACCAATGGCGGGCTTCCCCCCGCTTGGCCCCTGACCATTCTGCCGACATTGAGGTCTTCTCTATCGTGATCCAGTTCGAAGAGGTTTCCAAGCGCTACAAGGCGCAGTCGGCGCCTGCCCTCGACAACATCAGTCTTGAGATCGCCGACGGCGAATTCACCTTCCTCGTTGGACCTTCAGGCTCCGGAAAGTCAACCTTCCTGCGATTGTTGCTGCGGGAAGAAAAGGCCTCGTCGGGCAAGGTCATCGTCAACGACAAAGACATCGCGAAGTTGCGCAACTGGAAGGTCCCAGCGTTCCGCCGCGAGATGGGTGCGGTATTCCAGGACTTCCGATTGCTGCCGCAGAAGACCGTCACCCAGAACATTGCGTTTGCGCTCGAAGTCATCGGTACGCCGAAGTCCGCAGTTGGTCCCGCTGTGGCTGACGCCCTTGAATTGGTTGGTCTCACAGAGATGGCGGACCGCAAGCCTGGCCAGTTGTCCGGTGGTGAGCAGCAACGTGTCGCGCTTGCGCGGGCATTCGTGAACAAGCCCCCGATCCTCATTGCTGACGAGCCGACGGGAAACTTGGACCCCGCCACCTCGCTAGGCATCATGCGTCTATTGGATCGAATCAATCGGACTGGGACGACTGTCATCATGGCGACCCACGACGCGGCAATTGTTGACCAGATGCGCAAGCGCGTCATCGAGCTCGTGGGCGGTCACATCATTCGTGACGAAGCCCGCGGCGTCTACGGATACGCGGGGTAGAGCGAATGCGCAGATTTGGACTAGCACTACGCGAAGTTGGCCACGGGCTTCGTCGAAACCTCACGATGACGGTCGCGGTGATCCTCACGGTTGCCGTCTCGCTGACGCTGTTCGGTACCGGCTTGATGGTTCGTGCGCAGGTCGATGCGATGAAGGACTACTGGTACGACCGCGTTGAGGTCTCGGTGTTCCTATGTGGCAATGCGTCTGACCCGAAGGTTTGCCCAGCCGGCGCTATCACCCCTGAGCAGCGCGCGGCGGTTGATGTTCAATTGCGCGGGCTTACTGGCGTCGTTGAAGAAGTCTTCTACGAGTCACAAGAAGAGGCGTACAACCGCTTCAAGGAGCAGTTCAAGAATTCGCCGATCCTTGAGAACGTGACGCCAGAGTCAATGCCGGAGTCTTTCCGAGTCAAGTTGGCAAACCCGGAGGACTTTACGAAGGTTGCCGCGGCGGTCGGTACATCGCCGGGCGTTGAGCAGGTGCAAGACCAGCGACAACTCCTCGAGAAGTTCTTCAAGCTCTTGGGTGGACTCCAAGCCATAGCTCTCGGAATTGCCGTTGCGATGTTGCTTGTGACCGTTCTGCTGGTCGTCAATACGATGCGCGTCGCCGCGTTCAGTAGGCGAAAGGAAACAGGCATCATGAAACTCGTTGGTGCCAGCAACGCCTACATTCAGTTGCCGTTCGTCCTTGAGGCTGCGGTTGCTGCCGGCCTTGGTGGCCTGCTGGCTGTCGGGGCGTTGGCGGCGGAGAAGGCCTACCTGGTGGACAAGGTGTTGGAACCCTCGTTCCGGTTCACCGCGTTTGTTGGCTGGGACGAGACCATCAAAATCATGATCATCGTATTTGTGACCGGCATTCTGCTTGCCAGTGTGGCCGCTTTCCTGACCGTTCGTCGCTACCTGAAGGTCTAGTCGCGGCGCGGTTTAGCTGCGGCGCTCGCGCATGAGGACCTCTTGCGCCGCCGATGCCACGAGTCGACCGTCCTGCGTGAAGAACACTCCGCTGGCGAGCCCGTGGCCGCCGTGAGCGACGGGAGTGTTTTGGACGAAGAGCAGCCATTCGTCCGCGCGGAACGGTGCGTGGAACCACATTGCGTGGTCGATCGAGGCGACCATGAGGTCAGTGTTCGGGACTCGTCCACCGCTCGGTGACAGTGCGGTACCAACAAGCGTCAAATCCGAGAAGTACGTCAGCGCGCAGACGTGAATTCGCTGGTCGTCCGGCAGGGCATCACTCGTGCGAAGCCACGTCATCCGCTGTGGGCGACCATAAACAGGTTTGGTGTCCGAATCGAGGTTCACGAATCTCATGTCGAGCATGGAATGCTCGGGTAGTCCCGCCTCGTGCAAGGTGTGCGCGTCATCGAGGAGGATCGGGTAGGGCTCAAGGGTTTCTGGGGGTGGGGCTGACGGCATTTCAAACTGATGTTCCGGCCCGCGGTCGTGGACGGCGAACGACGCCGACATCGTGAAGATGACTTCGCCGTACTGCACCGCCTTGACCCGGCGGGTCGAGAATGAACGCCCATCGCGAGGACGGTCGACGAGATAGACGATTTTGTCGCCAGTGCGGCCAGGCCGCAAGAAGTAGCCGTGGAGTGAATGGACCACTCGGTCAGCGTCGTCCACCGTGTGTCCGGCAGCAACGAGGGCCTGCGCAGCGACCTGCCCGCCAAAGGCTCGCTGAGGTGCACCTGCATGGCATCGGCCAGTGAAGATGTCACGGTCAACGTGCTCAAGAGTCAGTCGGTTGACGAAGTCGTCTTCGGGTCCGGTCACAGCCGGATTATGGCGCGGTTCGGCGTCACGAGGCGCGGGCGAGGTGGATGGGAGTTGGCATCGGCGCCACGCCGAGGGCAGTAAATCGGCCGACTATTGCGCCCATGGCACTAGTTTCAATCAGGTGCGACGAGATCCGCTGCGATCCCGGCGAGGCAAGGCCGCCGCGGTAGCTGCTTCTGTGGCTGGGATCTGTGCGGCCACTTTCACCAACCCGACAGCGTTCGGAACAGCTCCGCAAGCACCCATCGACAAGCAGGTCGACGAAGCCCATGATGACCTCGCGGATGCGAACGCCAAGGTCAATGAAGTCACCGCAGAGCTTGAAGCCGCCGAGAAGCAACTAGTTCCCGCGCAGGTACGGCTCAGTGCCGCGCAGGCCGCCGCTGCGACAGCTGACGCCGCAGCAAAGGCGGCGCTCGCTGCACTTGAGGTAGCGAAGTCCGCCCTCGCTGCGGTGCAGGCTGAGGTCGCAAAAATCGAGCAAGAGATCGCGGCGATCAGAGCCCAGATCGCGTCATTGGCGCGCGTGATCTACACCACCGGTGGGCAGTACGAGGAGATTCAGGTCCTCCTCGATTCCCGAGACCCCGCGGAGTTCACCGAACGCCTTGCGGCGATTCGCCGAGTTTCGCTAGCGAACAGCAACACCTTCGATCAACTAGCAGCGGCCCAGATGCAGCTTCAGGTGAAGCTCAGCGAGAGCCGGCGCCTCAAGCAACTCGCGGCAGACAAAGAGGCTGAGGCGACGCAACGGGCGAACGAATCGGCCAGTGCGCTCAACGAGGCCGACCAGGCAAAGCAGGTCGTTGACCAACTTGTTGCACAGAAGTCCGCGATCGTTGCCAAGGCTGACTCCGAGCGTGATGCAGTACGCACGCAATATGCCGAGTTGAAGGCCGAGCAGGCTCGCATTGCCGCTGCGATCAAAGCTGCCGAGGCAGCGGAACGTGCCCGGCAACGCGAGAAGGCGAAGCAAGGCAACAATGGTGGCGGAAACACAGGGCCAAGCAACCCTGGCCCGGGCACGGGCGGCGGTACGCCAGTCACGGGCACCGGAGCGCTCGCGTGGCCGCTGCCAGGGCGCAAGGCCGGAGGACGGACAGGCCCACGTGTTCACCCGATCTACGGGTATAGCTCGTGTCACACCGGCGACGACATCGGAGCGCCCTCGGGAACGCCTATCAAGGCTGCCGCTGCCGGGACCGTAATCTCGACGACTTCGGGCGGGCCTTACGGGAACAACACGCTGATCAGCCACGGTGGCGGACTCGTCACGATGTATGCGCACCAATCGCGGTTCGGCGTAAAGAAGGGCGACGTCGTCTCGAAGGGACAAACGATGGGCTACGTGGGCTCAACCGGATATTCGACGGGGCCGCATTTGCACTTCGAGGTGCACGTCAATGGAGTCCCGTGGGAGCCGATGGGGTGGTTCGGCGAGTCGAAGCACAGGGTGTCCTGCGCGTAGGGTGTCCCTATGGCGCGTGAGAAGGGCCGCAAGCTGATTGCCCAGAACCGTAAAGCTCGCCACGACTACACCATCGAAGATGTCTACGAAGCAGGCATTGTCCTGCAGGGGACCGAGGTCAAGTCGTTGCGAGCCGGTCACGCGACCCTTGTTGACGGGTATGCGGACGTCAAGGACGGCGAGGTCTGGCTGCACGCAGTCCACATCCCGGAGTACACCCAGGGAACGTGGACAAACCACGAGCCGCGACGTAAGCGCAAGTTGTTGATGCATCGCAACGAGATTGCGAAGCTGGTCGGGAAGACCAAAGAGGGCGGTTTCACGCTGGTGCCGCTGTCGATGTACTTCAAGGACGGCTACGCCAAGGTTGAGATCGCGCTTGCGCGTGGCCGAAAGTCATACGACAAGCGGCAGGCAATTGCCGAACGCGATGCGAAGCGGGAGTCTGACCGCGCAATCGGGCGCCGTGCAAAGGGCTTCACAGATTGAGCCTGCCGATCATTGACCGGCTCGGGATTCCCGGGATCGTTGATGTGCACTCCCACTTCATGCCGCACGCGGTCATGACGAAGGTATGGGAGTTTTTCGACAACGCCGAAGAGGCCTACGGTCTGCCGTGGCCCGTCGAGTACCGCGGGTCGGACGAGCGGCGAATTGAGCAGCTCGAGGAGTTTGGGGTCGTCGCGTTCACGTCTTTGGCCTACGCGCACAAGCCTGGGATGGCGGCCTGGCTCAACGATTGGTGTGCCTCGTTTGCGCGTGCGACGCCACGCTGTCTGCAGACGGCAACGTTCTTCCCTGAGCCCGGCGTCGCCGACTACGTCGCGTCGGCAATTGATTCCGGTGCGCGAGTGTTCAAGGTCCACCTGCAGGTGGGTGCGTTTGATCCGCGCGATCCGCTTCTGGTGCCTGTGTGGGATCTTCTCGCGCAGTCGGGTGTTCCCGCCGTCGTTCACTGTGGGTCAGGCCCTTTGCCGGGTCGGTTCACTGGTCCGGGACCAATCGGTGAAGTGATCGCGAGGCATCCAGATTTGCAGGTGATCGTTGCCCACATGGGGGCTCCGGAATACACCGAATTCCTTGCCATGGCTCGGGCTAACGCGAACGTCCGCCTCGACACGACGATGGCCTTCACCGACTTCATGAACGACCTTGCCGAGTTCCCTCCTGCTTTGTTGCCAGACCTGTACGAGGCCGGCCTGCGCGGAGACATCCTCTTCGGCTCGGACTTCCCGAACATCCCGTACCCCTACGCGGACGCCGTCACGGCCCTAGAGCGCCTAGACCTAGGCGACGAGTGGCTGCGCACCGTCCTCTACACCAC
>JBAYVO010000163.1:0-5378 GCA_041674545.1 Candidatus Nanopelagicales bacterium
AACGGGACGAACTTCTCCGCCAACGTCGAGTCAACAATCACGCGTTGCACCGATATGCAGGACTGACCCGCTTGGTAGTTCGCAAACATCGCCGCGCGAGTCGCCGCCCACTCAAGGTCCTCATTGCTCGACCAGTCTTCAAGCACCACGGCTGCGGCGTTTCCACCTAGTTCGAGCGTGACGTGTTTGCGAGGAACTGCGGCTTGAATTGCGTAGCCCACGGTCTCGGAGCCGGTGAACGAAATCACTGGCAATCGTTCATCTTGGACCAGGTCGCGGGTCTCGTCGTTCCCGATCGGGAGCACACTCCACGAACCAACAGGCAGATCGGTCTCGGCCATGATCTCGCCGAGGATGAGTGCCGAAAGCGGCGTCGCTGGTGCGGGCTTGATGATGATGGGTGCACCAATCGCCAGTGCTGGTGCGACCTTGTGAGCGACGAGGTTCAGCGGGAAATTGAACGGCGCGATCCCAAGGATCGGACCCTTCGAGAACCGACGAACGAGTGCCAATCTCCCGGCCGCGGCGGGGTCGGTGTCGAGGCGTTGCAGATCGCCGGACCAGCGACGGGCTTCTTCGGCTGCCCAACGAAACGTTGACACGGCGCGGCCGACCTCAGCGTTTGCCCACATGATCGGCTTGCCGTTTTCGGAAGTAATCACCGAGGCAATCTCTTCGCTACGCGCGGCGATTTGCCGAGAGATATGGTCCAGAGCTGCTGCGCGG
Source organism: Candidatus Nanopelagicales bacterium (assembly GCA_041674545.1). Classification (GTDB taxonomy): domain Bacteria; phylum Actinomycetota; class Actinomycetes; order S36-B12; family UBA10799; genus UBA10799. The sequence goes on from JBAYVO010000163.1 coordinate 727, forward strand.
GCACTCGCCGTGAGTGACGCCGACGCCCGAATGGAGTCGTGCGCGCCAGCAACGGCCTGCTCTACGTTGAGCGCGGTCGGCACGTAGTACGACCCGGCGACTGCGCCGTTAAACGGACTCTTGACAGTGACCACCGTCTCGCTCGTGCGTGGTTCACCTGCAATCCAGAACGGCTTCGGCTCGGATCCGGAGTGGTCGTGTGTCATAGGTTTGCGGCTTCCTTCGCTAGTACTTCGCCAACAACGTCGAGTCCTTCATTCAACAGGTCGAACTCAATAACGAGCGGCGGCAAGAAGCGCAAGACGTTGCCGTAGGTCCCGGCCGTCAACACCAACACACCCTCGGCCATGCACGCGGCAGCCACACGTTTGGCTAGGTCAGCGGCAGGCTCTAACGTGCCCGGTTTGACCAATTCAATCGCGATCATTGCACCGCGACCCCGAACCTCAGCGATGACGTCGAGCTCCGCTGCCAATGCGCCCAGGCGTGTCGTGAGGATCTGGCCAATTTCGTTCGCGCGGTTGACGAGGTCTAGCTGCTCCATCGTCTGAATCGACCCGAGCGCAGCGGCGCAGGCAACTGGGTTTCCGCCGTAGGTCCCACCAAGCCCACCCACGTGGACAGAATCCATGATGTCGGCGCGGCCAGTCACAGCGGCGAGTGGAAGCCCACCCGCTATCCCCTTCGCGGTCGTCACAAGGTCAGGAACGATGCCGTCGTGCTCGGACGCAAACCATGCACCCGTGCGAGCAAACCCAGTCTGGATCTCGTCGGCAATGAACACGATGCCGTTGTCGTTCGCGTACTTCTGCATGGCGGCCAGGTACCCGGGTGCGGGAACAATGAAGCCTCCCTCACCAAGGATCGGTTCAATGATGATCGCGGCAATGTTCGAGCCGCCGACCTCAGATTCCATCCTGCGAACGGCAGCTGCAGCAACTTCTTCGCCAGTGCGGGTATCCCGCAGTGGGTACGCGACCGGTACGCGGTGGATTCCAGGAGTAAATGGCCCAAAGGACTGCTTGAAGGGCATGTTCTTCGCGGTCAGTCCCATGGTCAGGTTCGTACGGCCGTGGTAGCCGTGTTCGACGGCGACGATCTCCGTACGACCGGTGTAGGCGCGGGCAATCTTGATTGCGTTCTCGACTGCTTCGGCGCCGGAATTGAACAAAGCAGAGCGCTTCTCGTGCGTGCCCGGCGTCAGTTCGTTGAGCTTCTCGCAAACCTGCACGTACGAGTCGTAGCCAACAATCATGAAGCAGGTATGGGTCAACTTCTCGACCTGACTTTGCACGCCTTCCACAACCAGTGGTGCACTCACACCGACTGACGTCACTGCGATCCCCGCGCCAAGGTCGATGATGGAGTTGCCGTCAACGTCGACCAAGATTCCGCCACTACCTCGTTCAACGAAGACCGGGAATGACGCTCCAACGCCGGCCGACACAGCGGCCTTGCGTCGGGCCGTGAGCTCGGCGGACTTCGGTCCGGGAACAGCGGTAACAAGGTGACGTTCTTGCGGAATCTCAGGCAGCGCAGATGACATCTGGGGAGGACCTTTCGAATGAGCGCAGGACATGCGCAGCTTGGCTCGTGAGACGCGTGGTGGGTAGCCACCCAGACAACCAGTCCTGGCGCTTGTGGGTGCTGTCCGAGGATAACCTTCCACACCCGCCTCGCCAAACGGTTATGCCCCAAACCGCCGTATCAGAAACGTGGCGGAGAAGTTGCGCAGATCGGGTCAACTCAGGACCTTTGGCCGCGACGACACCGGCGATCATCATCTAGCGTTGCTCCGCAGAGTGCTCACCATCCATTCGGGGTGCGCTTGTACCGCTGCCCGGCGGACATCCAACGACATTCCAGAACGAATTTCCCAACGACCAGGAGTACCCGTGGAACACGAAGCAGACGTCATCATCGTCGGTGCTGGCCTATCAGGGTTGGTAGCCGCTCAGGAAGTCCTCAAGGCAGGAAAGACGCCGCTGATTTTGGAAGCGAATGACCGGGTTGGCGGGCGAATTCTCACCGAAGAGGTCATGCCCGGCGTTCCGCTGGAGCTTGGCGCACAGTGGATCGGCGACACCCACCACCGAATGTTCGAACTCGCAGCCGAGCTTGGCGTCGAGACGTACGCACAGTTCGAAGACGGCGAAACCACTTACGAAATCAATGGCCCGGTCATGCGTGAGGCCGAGTTCCACTCGAAGAACGAGGCTGACCTCGCGGGCCTTCGAGCAGTCCTCGACAAGCTTGACGAACTCTCCCAACAGGTCGACGTCGAGTCTCCCTGGTTGTCATCACAGGCTGCCGAATGGGATGCCATCACCGCAGGCGCATGGCTAGATTCGCAAGGACTTGGCCCAATCGCTCGTACGATGATTGAAATTTGCAGCGTGGGAATCCTTGCTGTTCCCACCCACGAGGTCTCGTTCCTCGATCTGCTCTACAACGTTCAGGTGTGCGGCGTGACCTCTGAACTGCTCGCCGAATCCGAGGGTGGTGCGCAGACCACTCGCTTCGTCGGCGGCACCAGCGAGATCCCACTACGCTTCGTCGAGAAGATCGGCAATCCGGTCATCTTCGATGCTCAGGTGCAGACGATCGAATACTCCAATGACAGCGTCAAGGTCATTTGCCGCAACGGCGTTGTCGCTCGTGGACGCCAAGTGATTGTCGCGCTCGCGCCGACTCTCGCCGGGCGGATCACCTACGATCCCCCGCTGCCGGGTGTTCGCGACCAATTGACGCAGCGGATGCCACAAGCATCAGCGGTGAAGGTCTTCGCGATCTACGACGAGCCGTTCTGGCGTGCCGATGGCCTCAATGGGCAACTGATCTCAGACATCGGCCCTGCCCGCATGTCGAACGACAGTTGCTTGGATACCGGGGACCTCGGCATCATTCTCGCGTTCTTGGAGGGCGAGCAAGCGCGCACGTTTGGTCGACTTCCCGCCGACGAACTGCACGAGGCTGTTACCCAGGAACTCGGTCGGCACTTCGGTCCGAAGGCACTCAAGCCCGAACTCGTCGTGAGCGGCGAGTGGGCGAACCGCCCCTTCACCCGCGGCTGCTACAACGCCAATATGGGTCCGTTCGCCTGGACGCACTTCGGATCAGCCCTCGCCGAGCCAATCGGCCCGATCAAGTGGGCCGCGACGGAAACCGCGACCTCCTGGAGCGCATACATGGAAGGCGCAGTACAGGCCGGGCGCCGCGCAGCCACCGAGGCCTTGGAGTCCATCGAGGCCTAACCCACGACTCCACACCGAAACGCTCATTGAGTGTGGGGAGTGCAAACGGCGGAGGGGGCGGGAACCGAATTGGTTCCCGCCCCCTCCGCCGTTTTGTTACTTGACGAAACTTAGGGGTTCGATCTCGACGTCGTCGTTGATTGGCTCGCTGACGTAGAGGTCGCGAATTCCCTTGATGTACTCCAGGGCTCGCTTGGTGAGGCCGTCTTCGGTCTGCATCCGACCCTTCGTTACGAGAATCCCGAGGTCGGCGCCGTGGAAGCGATACTCGCCGGGGCCGTAAACCCGGAGGAAGAACGCTTCGGTGTCGTCGATGATCTCGTGCCAGTCGTGCGAGACCTGGCTGAACGTCATCGTGCCGTCTTCGTTGAGCCGGTAGGAACCGGTCAAAGGTGCGGCCAGGATGCGTTCGACGTCATCGCCGGGCTCCTTCATGATGAGTTGTGACCAGACATCGACCGCTGCCAGTTCGCGCCAGCGTTCGTTGATCTCGTCAACATCGATGCTGTAGTCGACATCCATGTACTCAAGAAGGTGGAATAGGAACAACGGGATGTCTGCGTAGGCACCGGCGGTTACGTTCGTCATAGACGACGCGCCCGAAATCCGCGGGTTTACCTCGCCCATGTAGACCTGACCGTCGTCGAGGTCTACGAGCACATCGAACTCGAAGAATCCGACATAACCCTCTTGTCGCAGCCGCTCGCCAAATCGCTGAACGAGCTCGATGGCGCGGGTGCGGTGCTCGGGTGCGAGTGCTTGTGGGAATACATCGTTGCCACACCAGCCACCCTCATACGGGGTGAGTTCGGGATAGCCAGTGAGGTCTGTCATGAAGGGCCCAACAACCGTGCCATGGCGAGTCAGAACGGCCTCAACCGCTGCAGCCTGGTTATTGATGCGCTTCATCACCTTGAGCTTCTCGCCAATGATGTTCTCGCTGTGGTCATCCCAATCGGCTTCCTTCTTGATAAAGAAGGTCGTCTTACCCGAATCGCCGTACGGTGTCTGGACCACAAGATCCGAGCCAAGACCGTTCTCTTCGGCAAGTGCCGAGAGCTCTTCGTAAGTGTCCACGCCGTCTGACAAGACGTTCGGCACGGAAGGTGCACCTGCCTCGTTGCCCAGCTGGGTCGTCACGATCTTTGAGTCGAGGCGGCGACGGAGTTCATCAGAGGGCAGGATCAGTTCGTAGCCGAGGTCCTTGCAGATCTGCTCGGTCTCTTCGTCAAAGAAGACCATCGCAACACGAGGCTTGCCGCCCTTGCTCTTGATGAACGCCTTGACCTCTTCGTCTTGGAGCAGGTAGTTGTTGATGTCTTCACTGCTTTTGAACTCCACGTATGGCTTGTTCTTCGGCGAGAAGACGCGCGGATGACTGCCGTCCCATGAGTCGTA
>JBAYVO010000164.1:0-5376 GCA_041674545.1 Candidatus Nanopelagicales bacterium
AGCGATACGCACGTAGATGCGCTCACGCTCTTCTTCGGTGAGGCCGCCCCAGACGCCATACGGCTCACGGGAGCGGATTGAGTAGTCCGCACATTCGATCCGAACATCGCAACGGGCACAAACTGCCTTGGCAGCGCGATCGCGTCGTAGTCGGGCGAGCCCCCGCTCGTTCTGTGGGTGAAAGAACAGCTCGGGATCTGCTTCCCGACAAGCTCCCTGCTCTTGCCACTCCCATGTGGCGTCAGCTGGAACCTGCGACAACGGCTGCTGTGGCATACGTGCCTCCTGTTGAGGGCCTAAATAACTACTCTGCGTCGCTCCGGTTGAAGCGAGCCTTGCCTTGGCTTAATCCCGCTCCGTAACCAACTAGGTACGTGGCGTGAGAGGGAGACTACTTAGCGTCAGGGGAATCGGGGTCATCCGAACGGCTGATTTGAGCATCGGCCATTTGGCCGCGATTGTGCAGCGAGTAACAGAACACTGTCCACAAGGTGGGGAATACCTGGGGAAAACGACAGTAAAACGATGGGGATACCACTCTCTGTGTGCATTTCCATTTAACGACTCGCAGGCATCGTGAGATTCGTAGCGTGATCAAATTTGCGTTGATGGCTACCCTCTGCGTTCACCGAGGTGATCACCCAGTTGCCACCGGCGATTGTTAGGGGATCGCCCTGCGTAACAGTTTGGTCTGAAATTCCCCGGCGACGGAGCGCACGCGGTGAAGCCGTCCGGTTGGTTTCGCCTTTAGACTCGCGGCCATGAGCGACCCCACTGCACCTCTGCCACCGATGGAATCACCGGCACTCGGCACAGACACCTTGGTTGATGAACGCACCCAGGAGTTCACTGACGACGGCGACCATGACCGGTTTGCGCACTATGTGCGCAAGGAGAAGGTCCTCGAGAGTGCGATGACTGGTGAACCAGTGATCGCACTGTGCGGGAAGGTCTGGGTCCCGGGCCGAGACCCGAACAAGTTCCCAATCTGTCCGGATTGCCAAGCGATCTACGAAGGCCTACCAGCGGGTGGGGAAGACGGCGACAAGTAGGACACGAATTACGGGCGCCGACCTGCGCGCGTTCAATTGAAGGCCGAAGGTCCTCGTTCTACAGGAAACGCGTCCGGATGCGTGTCGTATTGCCGGCTGTGATCGCTGATCTGCTTGCATCCTCGATGGACAACGTGACGACACACCCGGTGAGCTGCATTGGTGGTTCAAGGATTCGGAGATAGAAGATGTCAACTCCAGAGCAATCGACCAGTGCGCCATCGCCGGGAGATGCGGTTGAACCCGCGGACTATGTGGTGTTCGAAGCAGAGGAGCTGACCCCAGAGGAGCAGCAAGCACTGCTTGCCAGAATCGGTCGCGCGTGGTGGTTGGTGCTGATTCTCGGCGTGGTCAGCCTGCTCGTCGGTATTTTGATGTTGGTCCGGCCCTTCACCGCCGTGAACATCGCTGCAATCATCTTCGGTATTTGGTTGCTCGTCAGTGGTGTATTTCAACTCTTCCAAGCGTTTGATAGTCGGCTAGAGACGGTTAGTCGAGTCCTCAACGCGATCACCGGTGTGATCGGCATTGTGTTGGGCATCATTTGCCTTGAAAGCGTAGAAGGTCGCATCGAACTGCTGATCTTGTTCCTCGCGATCTGGTGGATCATGCGTGGCATCGTTCAAATTGCCGTTGGTGCGAGCAACTCCGGAGGCGGGCTCTACATCTTCCTCGGGATCCTGGGGATCATCGCCGGTGTGGTGGTTTTGGTATGGCCCATTGGTTCGCTGACGGTCTTGACGGTCGTGGCGGGAATCTGGCTCGTTGTACTCGGGCTCTTTGAGATCATCGCAGCGTTTCGGATTCGATCGTTGAACAAGAAGCCGGTTGTTGCAGTCCGGTAAAGCAACAACGTTGTAGTTCGTCATTGTGGGTTTAATCGACGTAAACCCCTAGCGGAATTTGCGGCCGCAAGGTACTACTGACATATGAAGAAGTCACTGATGGCCTTGACCGCTATTGCCGCCTCTGCCGCTGGTTACCTCGCGTACCGCCGATCGCAGACGGCGCCCGCCGTTACAAAGGTCGTCGAGACCGCGGCTGACGGCGTTTCCTACGTTGCGGCGTCAACAGCTTCAGTGACCGCAGATGTTGCCGAGTCTGCCGCTGAGACTGTGGCCAAAACGGCCGAGAAGGCGTCCGCTGTTGCAGCCACAGCAGGTGAAGTTGCAGATGCTGCAGCCAAGACCGCGAGTCAGGCCGCGGACGTCGCAGCGCAAAAGGCCGCAGATGCTGCTGCTGAAGTTGCTGAGGTTGCTGAACAAGCCGCCGCGCGGACAGCGGACGCTGCCGACAAGGCTGCCATCAGTGCGTCCGAAGGCGCCTACGTCGCCGCCGAGACCATTGAAGATGTGGTCGAGCCGGCCGAGTTGACGCAAAGCCAAACTGCGCTCAGCGATTCAGCTGCCGAAAATGGTGAGTCGGCGAGCAAGACCGAATCGGAAGTCAAGCCCACGCCCGTTGCTAAGCCGGAGAGTGGCGCGAAGCCATCCACTCCGAGTTCGAAGCCTGTATCGGCCGCGAAGACAACGGAAGCAAAGCCGCGACGCGCTGCAGCAAAGACCTCAAAGCCAGCAGCTCCAACTCCGGCTTCAATCAAGCGACCAGCTCCGAAGAAGAAGCCTGCTGCCGAGAAGGTTGGCGCGACCCCTGCTGCGCAAAAGGCCTCTTAGTTGTCTGGCGGGGTAGGTGCGCACGGCGCGAGTGCACTGCGCGAATCGTGCTCGCCGCCCCGACCCCATAGTTCAACTTTCAAATAGTTCGCGGTTACGATTACGCCAGGCGGGCTCAGCGACGTCTTGTCGACACTAGGCGATCCCGCGGTACCGAACACCGGTGCGATTTTGCGTGCGCAAAGAACGTGCACGTGAGAGTCGCCGATTTTTTAGGAGTCGATTGTGGCCAGCTTGCTCTTCAATCCAAACAACTACGACCCGACCTACCTCGACGATCAATCGCGTCAACAAATGAAGACGCTTGTTCGGTTCTTTGAGGACAAGGGCAAGGCCACACTGAAATCGGAATATCACGCTGCCGAGTGGTACTCAGATTTCATTGAGTTTGTTGCCCGCGAGGGACTCTTCGCCGGAGTCGCTACTCCAGCTGCAGTCGGGGATTTGCTCGAAGGCTCGCCGGAAACCCGCTGGGACACCGCGCGAATCAATGAACTCAACGAAATTCTCGGCTTCTACTCTCTGGACCATTGGTATGCCTGGCAGGTCAGCGTTCTGGGCCTTGGTCCAGTCTGGACGAGCGACAACGAGGACGCCAAGAAGTTGGTTGGGGAACTCCTTGCGGATGGTGCGATCTTTGGCTTCGGGCTCTCCGAGCAGACCCACGGCGCAGACATCTACTCCACGGACATGATCCTGGAGTCAGACGGCAAGGGTGGTTGGTATGCCACGGGTCCCAAGTACTACATCGGCAACGGCAACGTGGCGGGACGCTTGAGCGTGTTTGGCAAGTTTGCCGACGATGACCCAGAACGTCCAGGGGAGTACGTCTTCTTCCTTGCCGATACCCAGCACGCCGCCTACACCTGCCAGAAGAACGTGGTGCACGGCTCGATGTACGTGTCGGCGTTCCGGCTCGATAAGTACCCGGTTGCTCAGGCGGACGTGCTCCACACAGGCAAGGCGGCCTGGGATGCTGCGCTTGCCACGATCAACGTGGGCAAGGTCAACCTCGGCTGGGCAAGCATCGGCATCAGCGAACACGCGTTCTACGAAGCTGTCGCGCACGCCAACAACCGGATCCTCTACGGCAATGCGGTCACAGAGTTCCCACACGTGCGTCGGATGCTCGCGGACGCCTACGCGCGCCTCATCGCAATGAAGTTGTATGCAGTGCGTTCCGCTGACTACTTCCGAAGCGCTTCGCCTGATGACCGTCGTTACCTCTTGTTTAACCCCATTACGAAGATGAAGGTCTCGATGGAGGGTGAACGCGTCATCGACCTGTTGTGGGACGTCATCGCCGCGCGTGGGTTCGAGAAGGACACGTACTTCGAGCAGGCGGTGAGCCATATCCGTGCGCTGCCGAAGCTTGAGGGAACAGTGCACGTCAATCTGGCGCTAGCCTTGAAGTTCCTGCCGCAATACCTCAACGCAGCAATCGGTCAAGGCGAGCAGTACGCAGCAATTCCCGCCCGAAACGATGCGGCTGATGACGACTACCTGTTTGCGCAGGGTTCGGCAAGTGGGCTCTCCAAGATTCCATTCCACGATCCTCGTCCGGCATTCGCGCGGTTCGAGCACCTGCCGAATGTCGCAACATTCATCGAACAGATGAACGCGATGGGGATGCTCGTTGCGACGAACCCGCCGAGCAAGGAGCAGTCCAAAGATCTCGACTTTCTTCTAGACCTCGGACAGCTCTTCACTCAGGTCGTGTACGCGCAACTCGTGTGTGAGTCTGCCGCGTTGGCTCTCGACGGTGAGCCCGGTGGCAAGCGTGAGACAAGCGTTTCTGACTGTTCCGATTTGACCGAGGCGCACATCGATCGAGTGTTCGCGGTCTTCGTGAAGGACTTCAGTCAGTACGCGCTGTCCCTGAGTTCGCAACCAGCCGCCACCGAGGCGCAGCGCGATCAAGCACTCGGGCTCATTAAGCACCCGGTGATTTCGCCCGATGCCGAGGCAGTCTTCGTTGAGGAAGTGCTCTCGCACGATGGCGCTTACTCGATGGCGCCGTAGCTGAACAGTTGTCGACAGACTGATGCCCGAAGCAGCGTTACACGCTTCGGGCATCAGTCTGTGTTGAGGATGCCGATGTTGAACCCATGAAGACCATGGCTATGCCGATCGCTATCAGGCCGAGCGCAATCGGTGCGGCAGCGCCCGCGACTTCGGCGAGCAGACCTGCGGTCGCCAGTGGCAGTCGATAGCCGGCTCCGAGGAACGCGCACGCTCCGGCAAGCGCCAGCAGGGTAGGGTTTTCGAGTCCCAGTACGGCCGCGACGAGTGTGCCGAGCAAGATGCCGTTCACCGCCATTGAGGTGAACACGCCGCCGCCACCTCCGGCCGCGACACACAGCAACACTGAGATGGCCCGAATTACCAGTGCCGCGAGTAGCAAGCCCACTGCTGGTGTCACTCCAGAGGTAGGCAATGCCCAATCTGATGCGACATAGCCAGGTCCAGCCGTGATCGCTGAGCCGGTGATGAGCCAGGCACTCATCGCCAGCAGGCTGAGTGCGACTCCGGCCAGGGCTGCTCGAAGGTAAGGACGTGAGCCATCCTTGTAGGAGCGGGTGTGCTCCATGACCCAGACAAATCCTCGAGCACCCGCGCCACACAAGACGCCAACAATGAGCACTCCAACA
>JBAYVO010000165.1:0-5357 GCA_041674545.1 Candidatus Nanopelagicales bacterium
GAGATCGCCGCGCGTGCAGGGGCCGACGTCTTGCTAGTCCTGAACGCCTCCCCCTTCGAGCAGGGCAAACACCACCAACGCGTCGAGCTCTGCCAAACGCGCGCGGCCGATACCGGCGCGACCGTTGTGTACGTCGCTGCGGTTGGGGGGCAAGACGAATTGGTGTTCGACGGCGGCTCGATGGTCGTGCGTCCGGATGGAACGGTTGCGACGTCATCGCCGAGGTTCGCTACTGACCTTCTCGTGTGCGAGTTTGACGTCAGCACTCCTGGTGATGCCGTTGGCTCCGAACCCGCGCGCGACCGCGCGACCGCCAAGCAAGCGGCGATCGCCGAGGAGCCAGGCGACCTCGCGGAGGTCTACGAGGCCCTTGTCATTGGGTTGCGCGACTACGTCAACAAGAATCGAATGCGCAGCGTTGTGCTTGGACTCTCAGGTGGCATCGACTCCGCGCTTGTAGCGGCAATCGCCTGCGATGCGATCGGGGCCAATAACGTGTACGGCATCGCTATGCCCTCCAAATACTCGTCGCACCATTCCGTTGACGACGCGCACGACACCGCGACCCGCACCGGGCTGTCGATCCGACAGGTCCCGATCGCACCCGTGTTCGACGCCTACCAAGGTCTCCTGTCGCTGTCGGGCCTGGCAGAAGAAAACCTGCAAGCGCGGATTCGTGGCACGACGCTGATGGCTGTTTCGAACGCTGAAGGCCATCTGGTGTTAGCGACCGGCAACAAGAGCGAAATCGCGGTCGGGTATTCCACGATCTACGGTGATGCCGTGGGCGGTTTCGCGCCCATCAAGGATGTACCCAAAACCCTGGTGTGGGCGTTGTCGCAGTGGCGAAACGAAATTGCGCACGCACGCGGAGAAGTGCCCCCGATCCCACCCAACTCCATCACTAAACCGCCGAGCGCGGAACTGCGTCCCGACCAACTCGATTCCGATTCTCTACCCGACTACGAGAAGCTCGACGCGATCGTGGCCCAATACGTTGAGGGCGGGGTGTCAGCCAGCGATCTCATTGCGGACGGGTTCGATCCAGAGCTTTCACGAAAGATCATCCGGCTCACCGACGCGGCCGAGTACAAGCGGCGCCAGTATCCCCCCGGCACAAAAATCACCAGGCTCGCGTTCGGCCGAGATCGACGAATGCCAATTACTAATCGGTGGTCAGAGCCCGGCGAAGTCGGCGAGTAGTGCGCCTCGAGGGCTTACCGCTGCGATCCGTCTGACCCTCAACCGCCTCGACCGGCGCGAGGCCCGCTAGCGCCTGCGCAACGAGACGCGAGACAAAATCCTTGCGGCCATTCTTGCGCCCGCCGGAATTGATGATGTTGTACATCAGGACCGGGGACACGAGCATGCTTGCGGTGATCTCCACATCGACGTCGTCGGCAAGTTCACCGCGTTCTATCCCGAGGCGCAGTGCCTCTTGGACGCGTTCCCAGCGCGGCACGATGACCCGTTCATGGCAGAGTTGGAAAAGCTGCGGGTTGCTCTTCGCCTGGGCAAAAATCCTCGGCAACAACTCGGCGCCCGAAGTCCGTGACGTCCGAACCCACTCGAGCATGTCGACCAAAACTGTTGCGGTGCTCGCCTGCCGATCGATTGCCGGAAGGTCGTCGTTGAGAGTCTCCAACGCGGAGTTGATCAATTCGTTTCGGTCGGCATAACGTCGGTAGATCGTGGCCTTTGCGACACTTGCTCGCGAGGCGACTTCCTCGACAGAGAACCCTTCAATTCCACGATCAGCGATGACCGCCAGCGTCGACGAAACGATCGCTTCGTCCACCTCTTCGCTGCGTTGCCTGGCCACGTGGAAACAGTAAACGTGGGCCCAAAAGGCAAACGGGTGACCCCACCTTTTGTGACGTGCCTCGCGATTTGTAACCCATCGAGGAATCCAAGATCGACGCCGTGCATGTTGACAGCGCACCTGCTCTGGCCGTTTCGGGTGAACTCGTGCCACTATGGACCCGTCCGGGGACTGCACCACGCAGCCTCGAGATTGGAGAGGTGCCATGTCAACCGAGACTGCCCTGTATGGCGGGCAATCAGATCGTCCGGGCGGCCGTGTCCGCCGTGTGAATGTGAACGACCTTGCCAGCGCCAAAGCGCGCGGCGAACGATGGCCGATGATCACGTGTTACGACGCCCTCACTGCTGGCCTCTTCGACGAGTCGGGAATCCCGGTGATGCTCGTTGGTGATTCTGCAGCCAACGTCGTGTACGGCTACGACTCAACGTTGCCGGTCACCGTCGACGAAATGCTGCCGCTGGTTGCCGCAGTGGTCCGCGGATCGAACCGGGCAATGGTGGTCGCCGATCTGCCATTCGGCTCCTACCAGGCCTCCCCCGCCCAGGCACTCGAGACCTCGGCACGGTTCATGAAAGAGGCGGGAGCACACGCCGTCAAACTCGAAGGCGGGGCGCGTGTTCTTCCGCAGGTCGAGGTGCTCACCGCTGCCGGTATTCCGGTGATGGCTCACCTCGGGCTTACGCCGCAGTCTGTTCACACGATGGGCGGATACCGGGTTCAGGGCCGCGGCGAAGAGGGGCAGATCCTGCTCCAAGATGCGAAGGCCTTGCAGGCTGCTGGCGCATTTGCAGTGGTCTTGGAGCTCGTACCGGCTGACCTCGCCGACATGGTCACGCGATCGCTGGCGATCCCGACCATCGGAATCGGCGCGGGAGCCACAACTGACGCCCAGGTCTTGGTCTGGCAAGACATGGCTGGGTTGACGCCGGGCAAGCCACCGAAGTTCGTCAAGCAATACGCGGATTTGCGGTCGGTCCTCGGTGGCGCGGTCAGTGCGTGGGCCGAAGAAGTGGTCGCCGGGACATACCCAGGTGCCGAGCACGAGTACCACTAGGCAACGCGCACCTGACTGGCAACGGATGCCTGATAAGTAACGCGCACCTGACTAAGGCTAGACGTCTGTGATGCGAACTCCACCATGCGCTTTGTAGCGGCGATTGATCGAGATCAGGTTGGCGGTGAACGCCTCGACCTGCCCTGCGTTGCGAAGCCGTCCGCCGTATATCCCCCTTAGCCCAGGGATTCGGTTGGCGAGCGCCTGCACGGTATCCGTCGCTTCACGGTTGTCGCCGAGCACAAGCACGTCGGTATCGAGGGTGTGCACGGAGTCATCAAGCAGGAGCACCGCGCTGATGTGGTGAAAGGCCGCAACGACGGTGGAGTCCGGCAGGAGTGCCGCGGCCTGTTGCGCGGCGCTGCCCTGTTCAACCGCAAGCGCAAACGCGCCTTGCTTGTCGAAGCCCAATGGGTTGACACAATCAACAACGATCTTGCCCGCGAGTGCCGCACCGAGCTCGGTCAGGAGCGCCTCGTGGCCCGCCCACGGAACTGCAGCGACCACCACGTCGGCGCGGGCAGCGCACGCAGCGTTGGTGGCGCCCTCGACGGTCGGGCCGAGATCAGCAGCGACTGACTGTGCGCGCTGGTCATCGCGGGATCCAATGATGACCCGCTGTCCAGCCTGCGCCCAGCGGTACGCAAGTCCGCGGCCTTGCTCGCCGGTGCCGCCGAGGACCCCAACGGTCAACGTCGAGACGTCGGGCAGTTCGAATGGGTCGCGCGCGGGCGCATTAGCGGTATCGGTCATACGCCAAAGCCTTGCAGGAACTTAGGACGCCGCAATGAGCGGGGTCGAAAGCTCGCTACTCGTTGTCGCCGTCCCACTTTGCGTTCTCTTTGTCCCACTTCTCGTTGCGCAGACGAGCGTTCTCAAGTGCGAGTGCCGCCTCGCGTTCAGTCTCAAACGGGCCAAGGCGCTCGGAGTTCGGCGCGCCCGCGCCCTCTTCGACCTTGCCACTGAGCAGGTTGTACCACCAAGCCACAACGACTCCCGTAGTTGAAGGCGGCCGGATGTGACCGCTGCGGCCACGATAGCGACTCCAGACCCACCTGCGCATTATGCGTTACATCTAAACTCAGGTCATGTCGCTAAAACCGGGAATCGTCACGCCGATTCGCCTCGTGCCTGCCTCGATCCCTCGCCCCGACTACGTGGGCAAAGAGCGCGTCACACCGTACGTCGGGGGCGATGTCCAAGACGCCGAAACGATCGAGCGAATGCGCATCGCCGGAAAGCTGGCGGCGCAGGCCCTTGCTGAGGTTGGCCGAAACGTTGTGCCAGGTGTGACGACCGACGAACTCGACCGGGTTGGCCACGAGTTCCTCTGCGACCACGGCGCGTATCCCTCGACCCTGGGCTACCCGGGCTCAGGCGGGCACGAACCGTTCCCCAAGGCGCTTTGCTCATCACTGAATGAGTGCATCTGCCATGGCATCCCGGATTCCACCATCGTCAACGACGGCGACATCGTGAACATCGACATCACCGCATTCATCGGCGGTGTCCACGGCGACACCAACGCCACGTTCTTGGCTGGGGACGTGGCTGAAGAGTCGCGGCTACTCGTCGAACGGACCCATGAAGCAACGATGCGCGCGATCAAGGCCGTCGCACCGGGGCGATCGCTCTCGGTTGTCGGCCGGGTTATCGAGTCCTACGCGAAGCGTTTTGGCTACGGCGTTGTGCGCGACTTCACCGGTCACGGAATCGGGACCGCCTTCCACTCTGGGCTCATCGTGCCGCACTACGACGATCCGAATCTGCGCATCGAACTCGAGCCGGGAATGACCTTCACGATCGAACCAATGTTGACGCTTGGAACGATCGAGTACGACGTCTGGGACGACAGTTGGACTGTGGTCACCAAGGACGGCAAACGGACAGCGCAGTTCGAACACACCATTCTGGTTACCAACACTGGATCGGAGATCCTGACGCTGCCCTAGCGTTCTCACGTCGGCCGGAATCGAACGGACACTCATTTACCTGCATCCAACCCGGGAGCACACCCCATGGCACCACAACTCACACCTGACGAACAAGAGATCTGGCGTGGGTGGATCACTTCGACGAGGCGGCTCTACACCCAACTCGGGCAAGAGATGCAGGCCGAGTTTGGACTTTCGATGGGTGACTACGAGATCTTGCTCCAGTTGGCCGAAAGCCCCGAACGCCGACTGCGGATGAGTGAACTCGCGACGCTGACGCTCTCGTCGCGAAGTCGGCTGTCACACCAAATCGACCGACTTGTGCGCGACGGTTTCGTTGAACGCGAGGCGAACCCAGATGACCGTCGTGGCCTCTTCGCTGTCCTCACTGATGCGGGCCAGACGATGTTCGAACAGGCCGAACCGTTCCACATTGAAGGGGTCCGATCAAAGGTCTTTGACGTCCTCACCAAACGTGAACTCGCGGCAGTCGCAAATGCATCGAGCAAGGTCCTGACGAACCTCGATGAGCGCACCTGACCTA